>NZ_JRAR01000065.1:0-41969 GCF_000768935.1 Porphyromonas sp. COT-290 OH860
AAAGAGCTGCTAATATCCAAACTCGAGAACCTTTATAAACTCAGAAAACATAACGAAAGGAGGGACAAACTCATAGAATGGACTTGTGCAATGGTCTCTCAATGGGCGAAAATCGTTATCTTTGTTTGGTCTACATAGCCTAAATGCTTGCCGACCACATCGCAATGAAACATTTAGTATCTATTCATCAGCTTAGCGCAGACGATATCGTGCGCATTCTCGACAGAGCTGAGCTCTTTGAGCAATGTCCCAATCGAAAACTTCTGGAAGGACGTGTCATCGCTACTCTTTTCTTTGAACCCTCTACCCGTACACGCCTTAGCTTCGAGACCGCAGTCAATAGGCTTGGCGGACGCATCATAGGTTTCTCAGATGCCTCGACCAGTAGCTCAGCCAAGGGCGAAACACTCAAGGATACCATCAGTATGGTGGGCAACTATGCCGACCTAATCATCATGCGGCACTACCTAGAGGGTGCTGCCCTCTATGCCTCGGAGCTCAATAGAGCCCCTATCGTCAATGCCGGCGACGGAGCCAATCAGCACCCCTCGCAGACGCTACTTGATCTATACTCTATTCGCAAGACTCAGGGGACTCTCTTTGATCGTACGATAGTTATGGTAGGAGATCTCAAGTATGGGCGTACGGTGCACTCGCTCATTCATGGGCTATCTCACTTCCGCCCTCGCTTCATCTTCGTATCGCCCGATGAGCTACGTATGCCACAGGAGTACCTCGACTTCTGCGACGCACATGGTATCCCCTATGAAGAGACTCGTGACTTTGACTCAAGGGTCATCAATCAGGCAGATATCCTCTATATGACTCGCGTTCAGCGTGAGCGTTTTGTCGATCTAGAGGAGTATGAGCGAGTCAAGAATGTGTATGTCTTGACCAACGATATGCTCTCTGGGAGTAAGGATAACCTTAGAGTGCTTCACCCCCTGCCAAGAGTTGGCGAGATTGCACAAGATGTGGATGACAATCCTAAGGCGTACTACGTACAGCAAGCACAGAACGGACTCTATACTCGTCAGTCTATCATCTGCGAGGTGCTAGAGATAGAGGTTTCGTAGCCCAATAGAGTACAATACCATATTATATATAAGGTATGAACAAGAACACAATGATGGTGGAGAGCATCTGTGATGGTACGGTGCTTGACCACATTCCCTCGGATAAGTTATTTGCCATAGTTGCACTACTTAGGTTGGATCAGTTCTCTGCTCCGGTAACCATAGGGAATAATCTGGAGAGTAAACGCTATGGGCGTAAAGGTATTATTAAGATGACTGACCGTTTCTTCACCGAGGAGGAGATCAGCCGTATTACTATTCTCGCTCCGGACATTAGGCTAAACGTTATTCGTGACTTCAAGGTTGTAGAGAAGAAGGCCCTCAAGCTTCCCAAAGAGGTTGTGGCTCTGGTGCGTTGCCTCAATCCCAAATGCATTACCAACAACGAACCAATGCCTACACGCTTCTCTGTGGTGCAGGATAAGCAGAGGGTACATCTGGAGTGCCACTACTGTGGACGCAAGTGTATGGGTAGCGAGGCTCAACTACTCTAGTATGGGACGTGTAGACTGGAAACCCGGGACGCTGATCTATCCGCTACCCGCTATCCTCGTCAGTTGCGGCGACTTTGGGGCAGAGATGAATCTCTTGACGGCTAGCTGGGTCGGCACGGTTTGTACGAACCCGCCTATGTGCTATGTGAGCATTCGGCCAGAGCGCCACTCGTATGCGATGATCAAGGAACGTATGGAGTTTGGCCTCAACCTGACGACCGTAGAGATGGCCCGCCAGACAGACTGGTGTGGCGTAGTGTCTGGGCGTAAGTATGACAAGGTCGCAGAGATGGGTCTAGAGATCGAGCCTGCAAGCCTTATATCTGCTCCACTCTTGGTTGATAGTCCTCTGAGTTTGGAGTGCCGAGTACGTGAGATTATGCCACTAGGTAGCCACGATATGTTTCTAGCAGATGTGATTAATGTGCGTGCCAATGAGCGCTATCTCGATCCTAAGACCGGAGGCTTCGATATGGAGCGAGCAGGTCTGCTGGCATACGCTCATGGCGAGTATTTTGCCCTTGGAGAGTTCCTTGGGCATTTTGGCTGGTCAGTCAAGAAAACGACCCGAGAGGAGGAGCGTAAGCGACGAGCTCACGAGTCACGAAAGATTAAGTAATAGCAACAAAACAAGAATAGTAAACCAATCAATTAGCCAAGAAGATGAACAAAAAGTTTGCATTAATAGGCCTAGTAGTCCTAGCTATCGTAGCCCTAGCTTGGGGTGTAAGCCTATACAATGGCTTTGTACAGCAGGAAGAGGAGGTTAATACGGCTTGGAGCCAAGTAGAGAACCAGTACCAGCGTCGTGCCGATCTAATCCCTAATCTCGTTGCTACGGTCAAGGGCTATGCTGCTCACGAGCAGGAAACTCTACAAGCTGTGGTGGAAGCACGTAGCAAGGCTACGAGCACAACCATTGATGCCAATAACATGGATGAAGCCGCTCTAGCACAGTTTCAGCGCAATCAGGATGCTCTCTCCTCTGCACTCAGCCGTCTGATGGTGGTGGTAGAGAAATATCCAGAGCTCAAAGCCAATGAGAACTTTATGGCACTGCAGAGCCAACTAGAGGGCACGGAAAATCGTATCACCGTAGCACGCCGAGACTTCAATGAAGCTGCGAAGAAGTATAATACCGGGATTCGTCGCTTCCCAAGCAATCTTGTGGCCTCGATCGCAGGCTTCGATAAACGTCCCTACTTCGAGGCTCAGGCTGGTAGCGAGGTTGCTCCGACGGTAGACTTCGGTAAGTAATCAAAGCTAGAGAGCGATGACTATGAAGGCACTGAGATCGATAGGCCTACGCCTGCTCTTGCTTGTGTGTGGGTTGATGCTCTCTGGGTTCTTTGGCGTGTATGCCCAAGTCTACACGCCGGAGAATGTGCCCAATGTACAGCTCAGAGATAGCTTGCGTCTGACCTCCGACCCCAGTGGTACACTGACGGAGGCACAAGTGCGCAACATTGATCGTGAGCTGGTGACTATACGTAAGGCTCATGGGGTTGAGTTCGCCGTCGTATTGCTTCCCTCCATAGGCGATCGTGATATCGAGAGTTTCTCTACCGACTTGTTTCGCCTATGGGGTTTGGGGAGTAAGACCAAGGACAATGGGCTTTTGCTCCTGCTCGTTATGGATCGTCGGCAAGTGCGTTTCGAGGTTGGCTATGGGCTGGAGGGAGATCTTACCGATGCTACATCTCATAAGATACAGCGTACGTATATGTTGCCGCACTTCAAGAATGGCGACTATGAGTCGGGGATTATCTCGGGCATTCGGGCAGTGGGCCATGTGCTGGCGGATAGCTCATGGATTGCCGAGGAGCAAAACCGAGGCAGGCAGGAGGAAGACGACTTGATGCCTGTCGTAATCGTGTTGTTTGGGATATTTGTCTTTGCTCTTTTCCTCTCGTTTATCTCCTCGACCTTCAAGAATATAGCTCTGGTTCGAGATCCTTACACTGCTCGTCGTTTCTTCCCTCATGTCAAGTCCTACTTCAAGCTCTCGATTATCACATCTTTTCTGCTCCTACTTTGGCCAGTGACGCTAATCCTATTATATTGGCGTTATAGAGCGTTCAAACGCATCAAACCTCTGGTTGCTACGTGTCCGAATTGCCATCAACAGACGATGGCGCTATTGCCCAAGGAACAGACGATGCAGCATCTGACGCGAGGGCAGAGGCTTGAGATGCAGCTCAAATCTCGCTACTATATTGCCTATCAGTGTGGCGCATGTAGTGCAGTCGATGCCGTAGATCTGGCACGCACAGAAACCAGCTATAAGCGTTGCCCCAACTGTGATCACTTCACAATGAAGGTAGATTCCCAGAGTATAGTTCGTGATCAACGGGGCAGGCGCTTTATTCGTGCTTATCGATCTTGTATCAACTGCTCCTACATCGACGAGGAGGATCGTGAAGACCATGGCGAGTCGCTCCTAGACTCCAACGCTGGTCTCCTAGGCGCAATCGCAGGAGCCGTCATTTCGGGTGCAGCTAGAGGAGGCTCATCGGGCTCGTATGGCGGAGGCTTCGGAGGCGGTTCTTCAGGTGGTGGTGGTGCTACTTCTGGCTGGTAGTACAGAGGGTGTACCTATCATTAGGTATATTACTGTGCATCATACCTATTATAGAATATAAGGAGGCTTTGGCCTCCTTTTTTTTTTATACATTTGCGCCGAGATCAGTCAAATGAACACTGACTTGAAACATTTATTACTATGGATCGTAAGTACTTATTACTCCTGCTAGCACACCTAGCGATCAGTCCAATCTCTGTTATCAAGGCCGAGCCTGTGGAGCAGCGCAAGCATCAAACTACAGATGCTAATGTGATTGGGCACGTTATTGACAAGAAAACCGGTGATCATCTTCCCGGCATCACAATCGGCATCAAAGGCACGACCTTTGGCACAGCTACCGATGCCACTGGACACTATTACCTCAAGCATCTCAAGCCGGGGCAGGTCACGCTCGTGATGCATGGGCTCGGCTACAAGAGCCAAGAGAAGGTCGTGACCATCGAGAGGAATCGTACCATCGAAATCAATTTTGAAGCCATACAAGATGATATTCGTCTGGACGAGGTAGTCGTTTCTTCCAACCGACAGAACACACTGCGTCGTTTGGCTCCTACACTTGTCAATGTCGTAGATGGTAAAACGTTTGAGCAAGCCAATGCCAACAACCTAGCTCAGGGGTTGGTCTTCCAGCCCGGGGTGCGTGTAGAGAATAACTGTCAGAACTGCGGCTTCAACCAAGTGCGCATCAATGGTCTAGATGGTCGCTACTCTCAGATCCTTATTGATAGCCGCCCCGTAATGAGTGCTCTGGCTGGCGTCTATGGACTAGAGCAGATCCCTGCCAATATGATAGATCGTGTAGAAGTCGTACGTGGAGGCGGATCGGCACTCTTCGGTTCGTCAGCTATTGCTGGGGTTGTTAATGTGATTACCAAGGAGCCTATCAACAATAGCGTTATGGTGAACGAATCTCTTGGTATGACTGGCTTCAAGTCTCTAGACAACAACCTAGGCTTCAATGCTTCTGTCGTGAGCGAAGACAATCGTTCAGGAGCTATGGTCTTTGGGCAATCTCGCTTCCGCAGAGGCCATGACGTCAATGGAGATGGCTACACTGAGCTTGGTCGCATCGACTCACGAGCCCTTGGCGGACGTGCCTATATTCGTCCTAGCGACCTGACTAAACTTACGGCTGAGGTGCACACTTTCCACGAAGATCGCCGAGGTGGAGATAACCTAAACTGGCCAGATCACGTGGCAGCTGTCCGTGAAGCTACTAAGCACTCTGTCTACAGCGGCAATATCAAGTTCGATCTTTTCTCGGAGAGCTATAAGCACCATCTACAGGTTTATGCTTCGGGCCAGGCTGTGCGCCGTGAAAGTTACTACGGCGGTATCGGCAAGCCTAATGCTAAAAACAAGGACGGCAATGAAATCAAAATAGGTGGAGAGCCAGTACCCGGTGGTCGCATTGGCTTCCCAATTCACCCATCGGACTATGGGCTTAACTATGGTCTTACTAGTGGACGTACCTATGTAGGAGGTTTGCAGTACACATACGACTTTGACAAGCTGCTCTTTATGCCTGCTCAACTGCTTGTGGGATCAGAGTACACACACGACTATCTGTCCGATGTGATGCCTATCCGCCAGTGGTACACGGAGAACTGGCTCGAGGGTAAGCACGGAGGTAAGTCGCTGTCCGAGCCAATCAATCAGACAATTCGCAATGCAAGTCAGTTTGCTCAGATCGAGTGGAAGAATGATATGTGGAGCTTCTTGCTAGGTGCACGCCTCGACCAGAACTCAGCAGTGAAGGATATGATCCTTAGCCCTCGTGCTACGCTTCGCTTTAACCCAACGAAGAACATTAATCTGCGTGCTACATATGCTAAGGGCTTCCGTGCACCACAGGTCTTCGATGAAGACTTGCATGTGGGTGTTGTGAATGGAGAAGCTACTCGTGTGGTGAATGATGACAATCTACGCCCCGAGATTTCCCATGCCTTCAGCCTAAGCAATGATATGTACTTCCGTCTAGGTGCAGAAACTCAGCTCAATGTATTGGTTGAGGGTTTCTATACCAGACTGCTTGATGTATTTACCAATCACAAGGTCAAGACAGAGAATGGTGTCACTTATTTCCGTCGCTCCAACTACGGTCTAGATGATGATCGTAAAGTCGTAAGCTCTGGTGCCACGGTTATGGGAGCTAACCTAGAGACCAAGGTAGCTTACCGCTGGCTACAAGTACAGGCAGGGCTGACCCTGACAAGCAATAAGTACGATGCCAACCAAGAGTGGGGTACTCGCCACAAGATCGAGGGGCTAGATAAGGAAGAGCAGTACTTGGACTATGTGCCTAAGGCTGATGGTAGCCAATTCGTGGCTGAGGCCGAGGATTCTGAGGCTCAGACTATCTCTATGACAAGCAAGGAAATCTTACGTACGCCATCTGTCTATGGCTACTTCACCATCGGCATTAATCCGATTAAGCCTCTGAATCTTTCGCTTACGGGTACGTACACAGGCCGTATGTGGGCACCACACGCAGTCGTTTGGGGGCAGAACTCAGCTGTAACAGATAGAGAAGCAATCGCTGCTGGCCTTCGTAAGCAAGACTTTGTGGTAGGTCTAGTAGATGATAAGGGAGCGCCCATCATGGAGGGAGGCGAAGCTAAGAGTGCTGCTCCACAGTGGGACGAGCTTGTGCATACACCATCATTCTTCGATATGGGGGTACGCATCTCATACGACTTCCAGATGTTTACCAAGACCAAAGTACAAGTCTATTGTGGTGTGAATAATCTCTTCGGTGCTTTCCAAAATGACTTCGACTTTGGCCCAGATCGTGATAGCGGTTATATCTATGGACCTACGATGCCTCGCTCTGGCTATATGGGAGTTAAGTTTTCATTTTAGAAGATCTCTGCATAAGTGTCGGTTGTAGGGAAGTACTCCTGCAGAAACCGTATTATATATAGAGAGAAATCTTGAGGGCGGTGTGTCGGAGTGAAACCTTCGACGCACCGCTTCCTTTTTTGCCCCATATTTAATCTATGGGATAGCTAACTTTAGAGGGGGTAAAGATGTTATTAAGAAAATATATCATACACTAGTTATTATGGCTACAACGAAGAAAATACACTGCCCCCTACTAGGGCTACACTGTGCCTCTTGTGCAGCCCGTGCAGGTCAGGTGCTAGGAGAGCTTACAGGAGTGATAGAGGCGAACGTCAATCTAGCCTCTGCAACTGTCAGCATCGTCTATGATGAGGAGGCTATCACCCTAGATCAGATGCGCCAAGCCATAGAAAATGCTGGCTATGATTTGGTTGTAGGCGATCTAGAGGATCGAAGTATCGAGGCTAAGCGCCAAGAGGCCTATCGTTGGCTCCGCAATAATACGATCTATGCTCTCATCGTTGGGGCAGTCGTCATGGTACTCAGTATGTATAATTTATTGGGAGCTTACAATGCTTATATCTGTTGGTTGCTGGCTTCTTACATTATGGTTGTCCCCGGCTGGGCATTCTTCCAGAGGGCATACAGCCAGGTCAAGAGCAGAAGCCTCGGTATGGATACCTTGGTAGCAGTGAGTACGGGTATTGCTTATCTGTATAGTACGTTCAATTTGTTTTTCCCCGATGTGCTACGTTCTATGGGAGAGGAACCTCATCTGTACTTTGAGGCTCCAGCTATGATCATCGCTTTTGTTCTCTTGGGCAAATTCTTAGAAGAGAGAGCCAAAGGCAATACCACTGAAGCAATCAAGAAGTTAATGGGGCTACAACCCAAGGAGGTTGTTCGCCTCACTCTAGAGGGACTCGAGGAGGTTTGTGCGATTGATCGGCTTAGCTTGGGAGATCGTATCCTAGTACGTCCGGGTGAGGGAGTAGCAGTGGACGGAATCGTGCTTCAGGGGCACTCGGCGGTAGATGAGAGTATGCTCACTGGAGAGTCGATGCCCATAGATAAGTCTGTGGGGGATCGGGTATATGCCGGGACGATTAACCATGATGGAGTCTTGACGGTCGAGGCTCTTAGCCTAAAGGGAGATACAGTACTAGCACGCATCATCAATAGAGTCAAGGATGCTCAGGGATCACGAGCTCCTATTCAGAGGCTGGTAGACCGCATTGCAGCGAAGTTCGTGCTCGTGATCCTTGTTATAGCCCTAGTGACTTTCTCTCTGTGGATGTGGTTAGGCGGTACGCAGGGGCAAGTACTCGCTCAGGCACTTATTGCCACAGTGACGGTATTGATTATTGCTTGTCCATGTGCTCTTGGATTAGCTACTCCCACAGCCATCATGGTGGGGATAGGACGAGCTGCCTCTGAGGGGATTCTGATTAAGGATGCCGAGAGTCTGGAGCAAACGAAGAACATAGATACGATTGTACTGGATAAGACCGGAACCCTCACCGAGGGTAAGCCTAAGCTAGTAGATCAATTATGGTTTGTGCCAGAAGAACTACAGCTCAAAGGTATATTGCATGCTTTGGAGAGCAAGAGTGAGCATCCGTTGGCTAAAGCGATAGTTGCGGCTCTGTCGTCCGAGACTGTAGGGTATCCTCCCATTGAGTTCTCGCGCTGGGAGTATCTTGTCGGTTTGGGAGTCGTGGCGGAAGCTTCTGGGCAGACTTATCTAGTCGGCAATCTAGCACTCCTCGCCCAGTACGAGGTAGCTCCAGATACCAGTATGCAGATTAGGGCTCAGGAGATACTCAGCTTGGAGCAAACGGTGGTCTACTTTGCTAGAGAGGGTGAACTCGTTGCTGTGCTCGGTATTGCCGATAGTTCCAAAGCTACTTCGGCAGAGGCAATCAGTCGCCTTCGAAAGAAGGGAATCGAGGTCTGGATGCTGACAGGGGACCATGAGGCAGTAGCCCATAGAGTGGCTCGAGATCTAGGGATCGACCATGTGAAAGCAGGTGTATTGCCCGAGCAGAAAGCTGATTTTATAGCCGAGCTCAGAGCCCAAGGCCGTAAGGTGGCGATGATTGGCGATGGGATCAATGATAGTGCCGCCTTGGCAACTGCCGATGTAAGCATTGCTATGGGGCAGGGGAGTGATATTGCTATTGATACTGCTATGGTCACGATTGTTTCAAGCGACCTCCTTCGTTTGCCAGAGCTTATCCATATCTCTCACCTTACGGTACGCACGATTCATCAGAATTTATTCTGGGCGTTTATCTACAATGTCGTAGCTATTCCTATAGCAGCAGGCATTCTATATCCTTTTACGGGATATCAGATGACGCCTATGCTGGCAAGTATTGCCATGACCTTGAGTAGTGTGAGTGTCGTTAGCAATAGCTTACGCCTCTATCGTAAGTAGTCTTAGGGGCTTTGTACATGGGGCGTGCCGAGGGTTAATCTCGGTACGTCCCATTTTTTGTCCCATCGCTGTGTATACATTTCATCTGTCGTAGCTGTTGCTCTCGATATAAATGGCTAAATTTGTGTGGTATGCCTCGAGGAATACTGACGTTATTGCTAATGAATTTATAGGAGAAGGTATGTTGGTCAATTTTACATTTCAGAATTTTCGCTCTTTTCGTGAAGCGAAAACCCTCAGCTTGGAGGCTAGTTCTATCGAGGATCTTGAGAACTCAGTAGTACGTCGTGCTGGCTATCGGTTGCTCCCGGTGCTGGCCATTTATGGCGCCAACTCTAGTGGTAAGAGTAATGTGTTAGAAGCCCTACGTACCATGCGTCGGGTGGTGCTGAACTCAGTTAAGCTAGATCCTACCGACAATCTCAGCTTCGAGCCCTTTTTGCTACGAGATACGCCTCAGAGAGAGAGCTCATTTGAAATCCAATTTATCCAAAACGATGCTTTATACCGCTACGGGTTCGATTATAACGAAACTAAGATCCTACGTGAATGGCTCTACGAAACTAAAAAGAAGGAGGCTTTCTTGTTCAGGCGTGAGGGCAGTCGCTACGAGATCAATCAATCGAGATTTAAGGAAGGCAATGGAAAGGAGAAGGCTACACCACCCAATAGGCTCTTCCTCTCTCTCGTAGCGCAGCTTAATGGAGCTAAATCTCAGTTGATCCTTGAGTGGTTTCGTCGATGCAACTATCTTTCCGGTCTTAGTGGATCAGACTATGAGGGCTATACTGTACGTATGTTTCATAAGGAGCTAGAAGGCTGCCAAGAGGCACGTGACTTCTTTAGGAGAATGCAGCTAGGGTTTAATGACCTTAGAATATCGGAGAGAGAGTTTACCGACGAGGATCTTGCGGAGGGGGCCATGCCAGATCGTATTCGTCGTGAGCTGGTTGAGCAGCTGCAGGGAAAAACATTTCTGGAAGCACAGACGGTACACAATATATATAATGCTAAAGGTAAGATTATCGGCACACGGCACTTTCCAAAGGATCGTATGGAGTCTGATGGAACTAAGAAGCTGATTGAGATGGCTGGCCCTATTTTTGACTCTCTCCGAGATGGTAAAGTGCTTATCATTGATGAGCTAGACGCTAAGCTTCATCCAATTATGACTCGTAATATCCTCCAGCTCTTCATGAATCCTTGCAGTAATCCTCATGGAGCTCAGCTCATCTTCGCCACACACGATACTAATCTCCTCAATCTTACCTACCTGCGTAGAGATCAGATTTGGTTTACAGAGAAAGATCGCACTAGTTCGAGTGACTTATACTCTTTAGTGGAGTTTCGCTCGACTCCGAGCGACGAACGTAATGTGGCAAGAGATTATATTAACGGACGGTATGGTGCAATCCCATTTCTGGGCCTAATTGACAAAAAAGAAGATGAGAAGATCTAGGGTTGGAGCCACGCCTAAGACGAAGTTGGGGCGTAGGGAGGGGACACGCTCACAGGCTGTTTACTTCCTAATCGTAAGCGAAGGGGAGAAGACCGAGCCCAATTATTTTGCGTCCTTTGCGATGAATAGACGTCCCGAAGAGATTCATATTGAGATAGAGGGAGCGGGGCGTAATACTTGTTCACTCGTCAGATATGCGCTTGCCAAGCGTGCGGAGCTAGAGTGGTTGCTTCATCGGCAGTTCGATCGAGTCTGGGTTGTTTTCGATAAAGACGATTTCCCAGATCGGGACTTCAATGAAGCAATTCGTATGGCCGAGCAGGAAGATATTCGGTTAGCTTGGTCAAATCAAGCCTTTGAGTTGTGGTTCTTGCTTCATTTTGAGCTTCCTAGAGGTCCTGTAGATAGGCGAGAGTTTCGGCCTCGGTTGGAGTATCTCATTCAGCAAGGACACCCCAGATACAATCGAAAGCGCAGATATCGCTACAAGAAGAATGCGACCAATATGCGTCGTCTCCTAGTGGACGCAGGAGGTTTTGTAGATAGAGCTAAAAGAAATGCACGAACACTAAGGGGGCTATTCTCCGATACCAACTACGCACAACACAATCCATGCACTACGGTTGATTTACTGGTTGAGGAGCTAGAGTACCCCGAGCTAGTTCTATTGCAGAGGGCTTGGTAGTCTTGTTTTTGGTCAGATAGGTTTTTATCCTATCTTTGTCCACGACTTAGAAGGATAAAGGGGTGCTAGACTGTAGTCTAGCTGAGATGAGACCCTCAACACCTGATCCGGGTAATACCGGCGTAGGGATTTTCCACCATAGACAGGTTGCACGTACCACATTCGAGTACATCCATACGCCCATCAAACTTTAATCAGGAGAGCCTCCTCCCCCGTTTTGATTTCTTCGTCGCGTATGTTCAATCAATAATCAAGATTATCATCGATGAAGCAAATTGCATTATCAGCTCTATGCCTTAGCTGTGTCTATGGGGCCACTGCGCAGAGCACAAGCGTACTAGACACCACTAAGGTGATCGCACTACAAGAGGTGTCGGTCCTGGGTACCAAGGCTACTAAAAAGACTCCGATGTCCTACTCCAATCTAACCAAAGAGACCATCAAGAAGGGCAATCTCGGGCAAGACCTGCCCTTCCTCCTACAGATGCAACCCTCTGTCTTAGCTACTAGCGATGCTGGTACGGGTATGGGCTATACTGCCCTTAGGGTGCGTGGGGTAGATGCTGCGGGCATCAATATCACCACTAATGGTGTGCCCGTCAACGACTCCGAGAGCCAAGCTGTCTTTTGGGTCAATATGCCAGACTTCGCCTCTAGCGTCCAAGAGCTACAGATACAGCGCGGGGTAGGTACCTCCGCCAATGGTGCAGCCGCATTCGGGGCAAGCATCAATATGCGTACGGACAATCTGTCGCTCAAGCCGCACGCAGAGGTGGGGGTGAGTGGAGGATCGTTCTCGACTTTTCGCCGCAATGTACGTGTCGGCACAGGACGTCTCGGGGGACACTGGGCTGTAGATGCGCGCCTCTCCAAGATTACGAGCAATGGCTATGTCGATCGCGCTACGGTCGATTTGGGTAGCTACTTCGTACAAGCTGGTTACTTCGGCGAGCGTACGGCTCTGCGCTTCGTTACCTTTGGTGGTGTAGAGAAGACGGGCATTGCGTGGAATGGAATCAGTAAGGAGCAGGAGGAGAAATTTGGTCGTACATACAATCCTGCCGGGCATGTCAACCCCAAAGCTCCCGCTAATCAGGCCTATTACTACCCCAATACGGACAACTACAAGCAGAAGCACTATCAGCTCATCTTGACGCATCGCCCTAGTGAGAGCCTATCCCTCAACCTTACAGGGCACTATACCGAGGGCTTCGGCTATACCGACGAATACCGCACAGGACGTAAACTGGTAGAGTACGGGCTCAATAAGTTTAAGGATGCCAATGGCAAGACTGTATCGAATACTTCGCTTATCCGCCGTAAGTACCTAGATAATGATTTCTATGGTTTCATCGCTTCTGCCAACTGGAAGCAGGGGGCTTGGGAGTTGAATGCAGGCCTCTCGGGCAACTACTACTATGGCGATCACTACGGCGAGCGCCGCTGGGTAGAGAACTATTCCGAGCCTGTTTACCCTGAGAGTCGCTACTATCAAGATATTGGACGCAAGGGGCAGGCTGCTGCCTACGTTAAGGCCAATTATCAGATCACGCAGGCGCTCTCGGCGTACGCCGACCTACAGTATCGCTTCATCAACTACCGCATTGATGGAACTTATGATGGCTACGACTCCAAGCGCAAGAAGATGCAGGACATTAATCTGAATAAGACCTTCAACTTCGTCAACCCCAAGGCTGGTCTATACTATCAAATCGCCCCAGAGCATCACGCTTATGCTTCTGTGGCTGTGGCGCACCGCGAGCCTAATCGTAAGGGCTATACAGAGGTATCGCCCGCAGATTATCCACGCCACGAGCGTATGATTGACTATGAGCTCGGCTATGGCTACACAGGTGAGAACTTCAAGCTATCTGCTAATCTCTACTACATGGACTACAAGGATCAGTTGGTGGCTAATGGTAAGCTGAGCGATGTGGGTGGTGTGCTCCAAGAGAACGTGGACAAGAGTTACCGAATGGGGCTAGAGGTGATGTCAGCTTTTAAGCTGACTAGCTGGCTACGCTGGGACGCTTCGCTCGCCTTGAGCCAAAGCAAGATTAAGGACTATAGTTATCACTTCTCTACTTATGATAAGGACTGGGAGTGGTCTGGCCTGAAGGAAGTCAAGTACAAGGATACGGATATTGCCTACTCTCCCTCGGTGATTATGACCAACGCCTTGAACTTCGTATACTCTGGCCTTGATGCTAGTCTGATCTCTCAGTTCGTCGGCAAGCAGTATCTCGACAATACAGCCGACGCCGTACGCAGTTTGCCTGCCTATCATACGCTTGGCCTTCGCCTAGGGTATGACCTGCCTCTGTCGCTAGCTAAGCAATGGAACGTATCTCTGCAGGTCAATAACCTGCTCAATACGCTTTACTCTAGCAATGGTTATATCTATGATACAGGTATCCAAGCCGATGGTACGACCTATAGCGATGTGCGCTACTTCCCACAGGCTGGGATTAATTTCTTGCTAGGTACGACAGTTACTTTCTAGTCTTTTCCCGTTTACCTATAGTTTTGATAATTTAGCTCCTTGCCCCACAAATCCCTTTGATGGATTTGTGGGGCAAGGTCTTTTTATTGTCTTCTAGATTGCTTTTGCCATTGCTTGACTAATTTTTGGGTGGAAGTAATCTCTAGTTGTAAGGAGAGGCATGGCCGCATAGTACGATAAATCAAAAAAATAGAGCTCTCTATCAAACATAATTATATTATATTTGTGCCACATTATAAATTATCATACTCATAATGATGAAGGATATAGTCTGTCAGTTTATCGCTTGTGATCAGTACGGTGGCGTTAGAGCCTTTGGTAATGGTCACATCAACGATACTTATGCAGTAGCGGATGCCCAAGGCGTAGACCGTTGGGTGCTACAACGTATCAACCACCACGTCTTCCCTCGTGTAGAGGTTTTGCAGCGCAATGTAGCTATTGTCGCCGACACTATTCGCCGCAAGCTTACAGAGGCTGGAGATCCCGATGTGGAGCGTAAGTATCTCAACTTCTTGCCCCTGAAGAGCAATCCTGAATGCAACTATTACTTCGATGGCGAGAACTACTGGCGTCTATGTACATTCATCCCCGATAGCATGAGCCTCTCGGAGCTATCTTGTGAGTCTGCTCGCTATGCAGGCGAAGCCTTCGGGCAGTTTGAGGAGATGCTCTCCGATATCCCAGAGGGTGTGCTTGGCGATACGATTGTAGACTTCCACAGCATGTCTTTCCGTTTGCAGCAGTTGCGTGAGGCCATCTCTGCCGATCCCGTAGGGCGAGCAGTTAAGGTTAAAGATTTGGTGGCAGAGCTAGAGAAGCGTAGTGAAGATATGCTGCTACAAGATCGACTATATGCCGAGGGTAAGCTACCTAAGCGTACGATTCACTGTGATACTAAAGTGGACAATGTACTTTTCGACAAGAGTGGGCGTGTGCTCTGTGTAGTCGATTGGGATACGGTGATGCCGGGATTCATACTCAGTGATGTGGGTGATTTTATTCGTACGGGCGTTAATCTAGCTCCAGAAGATGAGGTAGATCTAAGCAAAATCGGTGTGAATATGGGGATCTATAAGGCATTCGTCGAGGGCTATCTCTCTACCGCAGGCAAGTTCCTCAACGAAACGGAGCGTAGTCTGATTGCCTATGGTGGTCGCCTAATGACTTACATGCAGACCGTGCGCTTCTTGGCAGACTACATCAACGGAGATACCTACTTCAAGGTGCATCACCCAGAACACAACCTACACAGAAGTCTGGCACAGTTCCGCTATCTGCAGTGCCTAGAGGAGAAGGCAGCTGAGATGGAAGCTCTGCTAGTCTAAGCTCATCGGCTTAGTAGTATAAATAGCTACACACTTGCCCCAGCCTCTACGATATAGGTTGTAGAGGTTGGGGTAAGTTTTTTTATTTCTCATTGTTGATGCTTGCTGGTAGAGATTTTGTGTCAATATTAAAGTTTTTGTCATCAGCTCTTTATCAGTACAGATGAGATTAAATGAGGGTTTAGTTGGTCAAATTGCTTGTATTATTCGGTTTCTTTTCCTATCTTTGCATCGCAATTCGAGATCAGGTATTGACGATTGCTTAGGGTAGAGTCGCTAGCTCAGTCGGTAGAGCACATCCCTTTTAAGGATGGGGTCCTGGGTTCGAACCCCAGGCGACTCACTCAAAATAAGGTTCCTTGGCCGAGTGGTTAGGCACCGGTCTGCAAAACCGTTTACGGCGGTTCGAATCCGCCAGGAACCTCAAACGAAGCTCCGAAGTCCTTGTAGTAAAGGGTTTCGGAGTTTCTCTTTTTGGGGAGAGAGGAGAATGTAGAGGTAAAACTACGTATTACTGTAATCAAGGAACAGGGCGGGTTGGTGCTTGGGAGCGATTGAGCTGTGCAAGCATCAAGATAGAGCATTACTTCTCTGAGTATATCATTTTGCCTGCGCTCCTTGCAGAGAACAAATTATCTTTAGCGTCTCCTTTTTCTAACTTTTCCCTTGTTACAGCAACTACAAAAATGAGACCATTGCACAATAAACCCCTTCGTCGCCTCAGTTCCTTCGAGTCGTGTTTTGCTGCTTGAGGCTGTGTTTTTCAACTTGGGTATCCTCCCCCTTTACCCCGACCTTGTGAGCAATGGGCTACAAGGTCGGGCATTTTGTGCTTATTTGGCTGCTTGAAGCACNCAACTTGGGTATCCTCCCCCTTTACCCCGACCTTGTGAGCAATGGGCTACAAGGTCGGGCATTTTGTGCTTATTTGGCTGCTTGAAGCACAAGCAGCCAAATAACCGTAAAATCCCCATCCCTGAGGGATATTTCCCTCAGGGATGGGGATAGGGGGATAGTATTCAAGGCTCCCAAAGCCGCTCAAACACGCAAAAAAACACAGCCTCAAGCAGCAAAAAACGATTGGAAAGAACATGGTGATATAACCCTAGCATTGAGCAATAGGCTCATAAGGTGTAGTTTAGATGCGTTGTTTGATGTGTCTTCGAGATAGTGATTAGGGTAGATGATTATAGTAGGCAATGTATCAATAAGCTATCTCTAGGATAAATGATACCTTTGCGCCAAAAGTAGATGACCATTTGATATTATTAGCGATCAATAAAGGAACGGAAGTATCATGAAGCTGAAAATACCCCCCGTAGTAGTTTTTGCTCTATTCGCCTTACTGATGTGGGTTGTGGCACGTCATGTCTCGTTTATTGACTTTCGCTCACTCTACCTCGCTGTGGCATGTCTCATGGTAGGTGTGTGCGTGGCTTTTGCCGGTGTAGTAGCCTTTCGACGAGCCCGTACGACGCTTAACCCACATAGAGTTGAGAACAGCACAGCGCTTGTTGCCTCGGGGATCTATGCATTTACTCGCAACCCGATGTATTTGGGGCTGGCGATCATGCTTGTTGGCTGGGCTTTTTGGCAGGGAGAGCTGCTGACCTTGCTTGGGGTTGTAGGTTTCATGGTGTACATAACTTACTTCCAAATTAGGCCCGAGGAGCAAGTATTGAAGGCGAAATTTGGCAAATCTTTTGATGAGTATTGCCACAGAACTAGACGGTGGCTCTAGATTGATTTCGAGATTCCGCCACGGAGCCTAACCTCAATGAGCTTAGCTCATTCTGCCTATAAGGGACGAGGGAGTGGCTTGAGCCTTAATACTTCATTGGGGTATGCAGCAGGGGCTGTAGTAGTAGAGCTAATTGGCTCGCATACTACAGCCCCTGCTGCGTTATATCCGAAAGTATCTCGTCTGTTACATCTGAAGTGATGATCTATTAGGGCTATGCGCCTTGGGGGCTAATGCCGTCACGCTCCAGTAGAGCGTCGATCGTCGGCTCTTGGCCACGGAAAGCTACATACAGATTCATCGCCTCACGCTTGTCTCCTTGCGAGAGGATCTCTCGTCTGAAGCGATCAGCCACTTCACGGCTAAATAATCCTTGGGACTTGAAGACAGAGAACGCATCAGCATCTAAGACCTCAGCCCACTTGTAACCATAGTAGCCAGCGCTATATCCCCCTGAGAAGATGTGCCCGAAAGAGGTGCTCATCATTGTACCCTCGGGCGAAGGCGGTAGTACTAGAGCCCTTTGCCATGCCTCACCTTCAAATCTCTTGATGTCTAGGTCGTCCGCTACGGGCTCTGTGAGTGTGTGCCAAGCCATATCGAGCAAGCCGAAGCTAAGCTGTCGGCAAGCGGCATAGCCCACGAGGAAGTGCTTGGCACGCTCCATACGCTCCACGTATTCACTTGGGATTGGTTCGCCAGTTTGGTAGTGGAAAGCGAAGCTACGCAGCCAGTCCTCCTCTGCGAGCCAGTTCTCCATCAGTTGGCTAGGTAGCTCTACGAAGTCACGTGCCACGCTTGTACCGCTAAGAGAGGCAAATCGGCACTTGGAGAGCATACCGTGTAGGGCGTGGCCGAACTCGTGTAGGAAAGTATTGACCTCTCCTGCCGTCAGCAGTGCAGGGCGGTCGCTCGTCGGTGGTGTGAAGTTCATTACCAAGATGATGTGTGGGCGATGGTCAGAGCCGTCTTCTTGCTCATACTGATCTTGCAGTGTATTCATCCACGCACCACTCTGCTTACCCTCTCTGGGGAAGAAGTCGGTGTAGAGCAAAGCTAGATAGCCACCGTCTGAGTCGTGCACCTCATAGGTCTTGACGTCTGGGTGATAGACGGGTACATCTTGGCGCTCGACAAAGCTGATGCCGTAGAGCTGATGGGCTAGGCTAAAGATAGCATCGGTAACACGACCAAGTTCAAAGTACGGCCTCAGCATCTCATCGTCTAGCTCGTAGTAGGCTTGCTTGTACTGTTCTGCCCAGTAGCTCCAATCCCAGCTCATTAGCTCTCCCATAGCTCCCCGCTCGTGAGCGAAGGTCTTGATCTGCTCGATCTCACGCTCGGCAACAGGCTTGTAGGCAAGTAGAAGCTTGTCTAGTAGCTCGTACACACGCTCTGGCTTGCGTGCCATACGCTTGTGCAGGGCATAGTCTGCAAAAGTAGGATATCCGAGGAGCTTTGCCTCCTCAAGGCGTCCATTGACGAGGGTACGTATGTTGGCTTGGTTGTCGTACTCGTCACCTGCCGCTCCGACGCTCATCTTGGCTAGATACATCTTGCGCCGCAGATCGCTCTTGGGGGCGTGCTGCATAAAGGCGAAGTAGCTTGGTGCACTTAGGTCAAATAGCCAGCCGTCCTTGTGTCCCTCTCTTGTGGCTGCCTCTCTGGCTATTGTTAGGGCGCTCTCTGGCATGCCAGCTACATCGCACTCATCGGTCAAGTGTAGACGATAGCGCTTCTGGTCTTTTAGCGTATTTTGACCATACATTAGGCTACACTGGCTTAGGCTTAGGCTGAGCTCCTCTAGTCGTGCTTTGCCCTCAGGCGAGAGTAATGCACCGCTCTCGGCAAAGCCTTCGTAGCAATTTGTCAGCAGGCGAAGCTCCTCTTCCTCTAGATTGAGGCTCTCACGAGAGTCGTAGACAGTCTTGATGCGTTCGAATAGAGGAGCTGATAATATGATGTAGGTAGAGAGCTCGGAGAGCGTAGGCATGATCTCCTCCGAGATTTTCATCAGCTCGTCCGTACTGTGAGCATGTAGTAGGTTGAAGAAGATGCCGGTAACACGCTCCAAGGCACTGCCACAGCGCTCTAGGGCAAGGATTGTATTCTCGAACGTGGGAGCCTCGGAGCAGGAGATTATGGCATCGACCTCGGCACGCTTCTGAGCAATTGCCTCGGCGAAAGCCTCACGATAGTCCCCCTCTGTGATGCGATCGAATGGGTACGCACCATGTGGCGTCTTAAATGGTGCGAATATAGGATTCTCTGTCATTTGGGTCTATTAATTAATTTTCTCACAAAGGTAAGCAGATTTCGGTATTGACTACCATGACTAGAGGGGTGCTGGGCGAGGAGTTTGACCTATTGACTTAGATTTATCTTCTAGTTTGATAGAGTTTGATCGTGCTTGTTGCCACCATATGTGTGTTTGCGTTGCATGAGTGATGTGTCTGATGCGCTAGCTGTCTTAGTCCAGAGGTTGTTTGGCAGGCCTATGTAGGGTTAGCTTTGCGGTACATTTTCTCTAGAGCTAACTTACCTCTATATAGAGGGGGTCTTCCTCTATGTAGAGCAAGCCTTACTTCCGATAGAGCAAGGCTTGCTCTAGAGATTTTTCTGGGAGGTTCGATGCTCTCGACCTGATTTCTTGGTTCAACTTCTACCGCCCAAAAATCCTTTTGGACTTTCGAATGGGATATGCTAATAGCTAGCTAAGAAAACTTTGCGCTGGAAGAATACCACAGGAGGCTCAATTTCTGCTCGTGTGTAGGGGTGTGCAAAATAGAACTGGTTGGAGCGCTGGTATTGTTACGAATAAGCCCTTGGGAGCTGTTGCTCAACGCAACCTCCCAAGGGCTTATCGTTTTTGTTACTTATATCCTCCTCTGTCTTATGGACTTTCGGGGCTAATTGGGTTCCGAATTTGTGGCGTGTAGAGCTTTGGGGTCTTGGCCATAGCGATTGGCGCCACGTGTGCCAGACATGAGGAAGAAGACAATGAAGATGAGCGCTACGACAATCGAAGCAATACCTACTACGGCATTGCCCCATATTAGTAGCATAGAGTGCTCACTGGAGGTGGCTGTCAGGGAGAAGAGCATGAGAACTCCCCATATAGCACCTACTATGAGGATAGGCGTAGCCCACCAGCCCGATCGGTTGATGTCGTGCAATCGGCGCATACAGAGGGTTAAGAATGGAGGAAGGCTAATTAGTGAAAAAACGATAGCCAAGGACATTTGCAAAGGATTGCTACTCCCTAGAGGTGTCTGTGTCGTACCCGACACCCATGCTTCGTCTTCGTGCGGCCCCCAAAGAAGCAATCCCGCAAACAAAAGCAAGACCAAAATAACTGCATAGAACAGTTGGAAGCCCCAAAACTCCCTGCGGCGTGCACGGCCACGAGGGTTTATATAGTTCACCATGTAGCACTCTTTGAAGTAGCTAAGCAAGCTCTTTTTCATAACTCTACGGGGGATTATTGGATTGTACGATAGATTAGTTCCTCTCGTTTGCGTTTGGGGACGTAGTGTCGTCCTTCTTCATCTCGATAGTAGCGGATATTTGCCTCAGCATCTACATCTCTGACTTCTACCTGCTCAATAGGTTTACCAATGGCTACGAGGCTGATGGGCATCAGATGCTCAGGGAGGTCGAGCATAGTTGCTATTCTTTTGGGGTCGAAAGAGAGAAAGATACATGCTCCGAAGCCAGATTCTACGGCCATTAGCCCTAGGGCTTCTAGATGTAGCCCTTCATCAAATCTAGCATTTGAGGCCAAGCGTGTATCAAGTAGCTGCACCACGAAGGCCGTCGGGCGTTCGTTTTCGCATGGCCCAGCCCATTCGACTAGGTATCCAGCCCAAACGACTGATTGGCTGAGTGTGTGGCACAGAGCATCGTCTGTCACAAGTAGATATTTGAGCGGTTGCATATTGCGTGCCGAGGCCGTATAGCGCAGTCCTTCTATCCAAGAGGCCATAATTTCTTGGCTAGGACGTACCGAGCGATCGAAGCGGCGATAGCTCCGATTGCGTTTGAGTAACTCGATCAGTGTCATCGTATTTTATTGATAGATGAATTTAAGCGTACGCTTCACTCCCTCAGCCTCAATATGAGCGATGTACACCCCACCAGTAGCCAAGAAGTTGATCGGCAAGATGTGCTCTACTCCCGAGGAGAGATTCTGCTCATATATTAGTTGCCCATTGAGGCTATACAAACGCAGCTGTGCCGAGGGCAATTGTTTGGGCAGGAGTATGTAGAGGTGAGATTGGTAGTAGTAGCATTGTATCTCTGTACCCGACACAGCGGGGTTGGGGATAGCTAGCACCTCGGGTGGCGTAGGCGACTGCACTAGGAGGTCTACCCATAGGTCTCCGTTGCTAGGCGCCCAGCCAGACTCGCTCAACTCAAACATATTCCAGCTCGTTGCCGTCTTACGTTTGGCTTGATAGAGTAAGGGTAGTCGGATAAACTCGTTTGCAGATTTAGGTGTGAGCGTGAGCATATAGGATCCTTTCTTGAGAGAGGTTGGCTGCTGAGTTGATAATGTAGGCACGAATAGCTCAATGGTATCTCCCTCTAGGGTGCGACCTGCGCTATCGAATTTATTCTTCTTCTCCTCGTAGCGTTGGAAGGTCGCAGTGTTTAGCTCCGTTTGCCAGACCGTTTGCCCTAAGGTGTGGTCTTGGGAGAGTTCTCTCAGTCTGATGTCTATCTGTGGGAACGATGTCTGCAGATGATTATCGCCACGGAAGAGTAGATAGACTCCAAGGGGGGTAACTGCACCTTCTTTTAGCTTGACGATACGTCCTATACCTCTGAGCTTCTCGGCTGGCAGCAGCTGTATGTCGTCCTGCTTGGGCGAATTGGGGGGGAAATCACTTAGGCGATAAATAGCATTAGTCGCATTGGGATCATAACCTGCGCACAAAGTAGCACCCGTATCATCTGGATCTAGGAAAGGCTTTAGGCTCATAAAGTCAGTCTTCTCAAGCCAAGTGCGGTGAATGGCGTAGTAGTGGTCGCTCTCGGGCGAGCTACAGGTTGAGGCACCTCCCGTCAGAGCGCCGATTAGCAGACCGCTCTTGTCAAATAGGCCAGATCCCGACGATCCTGCCGCCGTTGTGCCAATCTCCCAGCGAGGAATGTACCAGTGCTTCTCGTCCCATGAGAGTCCGATACCTATGGAGTAGTTGTCCTCGATAGCTATTGGTGCATTTGTCGTTTGGTTGTATCGCTTAGTTGTAGCCAGAGGGTGATGAATACCGACGTAGGGGTGGGGAGGGGTAGGGCTAGTATTCCAGCCAGCATAGTAGGCATTGTAGGCCGCAGGGATAGGTAACAGATTGTCGTCTGCGTCCTTGGGTAGCCCTGTGATGCGGAGCAAGGCCATATCAGCCTCGGGGTTATAGGCTACCAATTCGGCGCCACTGAGCGTCATTTCTTCTGTCCCACGTATGTTGCCATTGGCTTTTTGACTTTGGAAGCCAAAGAAGAAAACAGTCGTTTTGGCCTCTTGCTTGATTTGCTCTAGGTCGATGAGATCGTAGAGTCGATTGACGTTGTGAGCCGCAGTGAGTACATAGGCTGTACCATCGCCTCGCAAATTGTTGATTAGCGTACCTGTGCTGTATAGCCCACCGCTGACGACTTGCAGGAGTGTGGCACGAGATTGGTTGCTCCACTCTGGGAAAGCGACCACATTGCGTGCACAGTCCAGCTTAGGTAATGTGTTGCGATTGCGGTCGAATATCGGCTCTCCGGCAATGGCGCTACGGGCGATCTGGGTACGCATTCCTAGGTAGTCGTGGTGTAGTGTCTTGATGACAAATGGGACTGTGCGCACACCATCGGGGGGGCATTCGTACTCTAGAGTAATTTGTTCGCCCAGCACAGGAGCTAGGCTGAGCAATCCGTCAGTGTTGTTGTTGGCATCGGTGAAAGCACCTCGTCTGAGCTTATCAGCGCCATAGATGTATAGAGCAGCACCCTTGGGTAGATGATATTGACTGAGAGTAAGCCCGATGCCTTTCGCATCAGGGCTTGTGATTGTAAGACTCCATGTATAGCAACCACTATCATCGATCAGCCACTCACCACAGCTCTCTGGCGATAGGTTTAGCTCTCTATTCACAGCAAAGCGAAGCACACGAAACGCTTGCTCTCGTGAGCTATCTCGAGGGAAATCCTGCTCGGAGAGCTGTGACAGACGAACGTGTGCTGTCGTCTTTGCTCCCCCCACACCACTTGTGGTGACAGCTCTCATCTCAACTCCTCTAGTGCTGCGTGCAGGGCGGTGTACCGAGTACTGCCCCTCGGCTTGAGGGGTTAGCCCTAGAGGGAGCAGGAGCATCAAAAGGAGTCTAAACCTATTTGCCATAAAGTCTATATAATTAACAGTGTTGTTTTGCTACTACTACTTGATACCCTTGTAGGCCTTGAGGTAATGCTTGTAGAAGTGCTTCCACTCAGCTTGCTCGGCTAGAGCCATGGCCTCCTCACGTAGTTCCTTTGTTGTGCCTAGTTTGCCAGAGGCAAGTGCCTCAATATGGTTGGCTATTTCGTTGACCACCTCTTCGGTATTGTAGTCTGTTCGCTCCACGAGGCGTACTGGGACACCCGCTTCGGCGTAGCGTTTTTGGCCACTGAGCTGATCTTCTGCCCAAAGACCGAAGCCCGCAAAGTTGGTTGTAATGGTCGGTACGCCGAATGCTATGCTTTCTAGCGGAGTATATCCCCAAGGTTCGTAATAGCTTGGGTAGACAGTCAGATCCATGCCGATGAGCAGATCATAGTAGCTGAGGTCTATGATGCCGTCGTTACCGTGTAGATAGCAAGGGACGAAGATCATATTGACTCTCTCGTTTGCTTGGTCAAGCCCTAGGTAGCGGAAGTGGCTCTGCGCTGCATCGTCTTGCATATTGTGTAGCCAGTGCGTCAGACTAGGGTGCTGGAGTGCCCCTGTGCTTGCCTCCTCTGGGTGATCTAGCAGATACTTGAGGTCTGCACGCGCCTCTGCCACCCAAGCCGGTACGAGTAGGAAGGCTACGATGGGCCGTTTGCCCGCATAGCTATGTCTGAGCTTAGCTACAGACTCAACGAAGAGATCAATGCCCTTATTGCGGTACTCATAGCGCCCGCCTAGAGAGATGAAGCAAGCCTTGTCGGTAATGGGCTGACCAGTAAGCGCCGAAGCCACTTTAGCTAGACGTCCCCGAGCCTTCTTGCGTGCACGATCGTAGGCACGTCCCTTGGGGACGAAGTCACCCTCGAAGCCATTAGGCAGCACTACGGGCTCACGCTCGATGAGCTGTTTGCACTCACGAGCCGTAAGTTTGCTCACAGTGGCGAAGCAGTCTGCAGTGTGAGCCGCACGCTTCTCTACCGAATGCTTGGCTTCTACATTCAGTTCGCACGCCATTTGGTCACCATTGTAGTGCTCCATATAGGCGTAGAGTTCCTTGCCATTGCCTGCGATTGAGCGACCCACCGTGGTGGCATGGGTAATGAACATGGTGCGGAGCTTGGGCTCTACTGTCTTGGAGTAGAGTAGTCCCATTCCCGTTTGCCACTCGTTGAAGATAGCAATGTGCTTGCTCCGCCTGGGCAGTATCTCCAAAATACTATGCATCACACGAGCTGCTGCTACACCGAATAAGCTTGCCTCGTCGTAATCTCCGTAACCCTTGTCGCTCTGTAAGCCATACTGCTGCCACATCTCGAAGTAGAGGCTTTCACGCTCCTGCCATAGTGGAGTGAAATCTACCAGTACCACCGCTGGTCTGCCCGGCACACTCCAGCGACCCACTACCGTACGTAGGGGGAGCTTAGCCTGCTGGCTATTCACCCATGCGCTTAGCTCCTCGGGGACGCAAGCCTCGAAGTCTATGGGTAAAGGTTCTCTCTCTTGAGCCAGCAGAGGGCCAATAAAAACGACTGAGCCCTCGTGCGCCTGCATCATGGCTCTAGCTCTCGAACTGAGGACGGTATAGATACCGCCCATTTTATTACATACCTCCCAGCTTGTTTCTAGTATCATTATGTTGTTTCGTTTGAGTTTTTAGTCTGATTCTTCTCCAAAAATATGCCACTTGCCACAAATGCACAACTGTACGTCCTCTGCCACAATCTGTACTAGGCGAAAGCACGCCAGAGTGTCGCCACTAGGGCTGTGACGATGATGCCCAGCCCTAGAGGTAGGAACGTAGCAATCGCCGTCCAGCGCAAGCTACCAGTTTCTTTATATATGGTATATATCGTCGTGCTACATGGGTGGTGTAGCAGGCAGAATAGCATCAGATTGACGGCGGTAAGCATGCTCCAGCCACTGGCTTCTAGTAGAGCTTTGGTTTCCTCTGGGCTCCCCTCGGTCAGTACGCCTGCTGCTCCGTTGCCCAATTCGGGGTTCATCAGTACGGTAAGCATCAAGACGGTGGGGATAACGATCTCGTTGGCTGGTATAGCTAGCACGTATGCTAGCAGGATAATGCCGTTTAGCCCAAGGAACCACCCCGGGGCGTCTAGCCAATGCACTAGATGAGTCGCAATGCTATCGCCTGCTATGTGCACATTGCTAGAGATCCAGATGAGTGCTCCTGCAGGAATAGCGAAAATAATCGCCCTCCACAGCACAATAAGTGTGCGATCTATAAGTGATGTGTAGAGCGTGCGCCAGAATTGGGGTGGTCGGTATGGGGGGAGCTCTAGGTGGAAGGTGGATACCTCTCCACGCAGCACCGTGCGTGAGAGTAACCATGAGGAAGCGAACATTAGACTTATGCCCAGTAGCACAACCAGCAACACACTCCCGATGCTCGCTAGCGAAGAGTAGGCACTAGGTACGGCAGCCCCGATGAAAAGAGTCCCGATAAGGATCTGGGTTGGCCAGCGACCGTTGCAAAGTGAGAAGTTATTCGTGATAATAGCGATCAGCCGCTCTCTATTACTATCTATGATACGAGTGGAAACAACCCCAGCGGCATTGCACCCGAAGCCCATGCTCATCGTTAGAGCTTGCTTGCCGTGTGCCCCAGAGCGACGAAACAGTTCGTCCAGATTGAAGGCCACACGAGGGAGATAGCCGAAGTCCTCTAAGAGCGTAAAGAGCGGGAAGAAAATTGCCATCGGTGGGAGCATCACCGATACTACCCATGCCGTAGCCAAATAGACGCCATCGACTAGTAGCCCTGTGAGCCACCAAGGAGCTTGTATGTGCTCAAAAACAGAGCGAAACATTGGGTGTAGATAGCCAACTAGTAGCTCGTTGAGCCAGCCAGAGGGGTAGTTGGAGCCAACGATTGTTAGCCAAAATACCAAGGCCAAAAGCCCAATCATGATGGGAAAGCCCCATGTGCGACTCGTAAGTATCCTATCGAGTTTGATGTCGATAGGTGAGCGTCCACGGCTATTGGCTTGGCGCACGACCTCTGAGCAGATTTGTTCTGCCTCGGCATAGATCCCCTCAATCCAGCGCTCGTGTAGATCCTCCCCAAGCTCTAGGTGTATCTCTCTTGCTAGCGAGAGTAGGGGCTCGGAACCGAAGCGCTCGACGATACTAGGATCCTCCTCTAGGAGTCGATAGGCGATCCATTGAGCATTACTGCTCTCGGGGTAAGCTTGTTGTACGGCTGCTTTCAGTCGAGCGACTTTTTGTTCCACCTCCTTGGGTAGAGCGGTGCTGCGCCTTGGCTGGCAGACAATCTCGCCGCTAGCTACACCTCGCATGGTCGCAAGTAGCTCCTCCATACCCATAGAGGATCTAGCCGATGCGCCTACGACTGGCACCCCTAGGCGTCGGGCTAGGGCATTGAGATCTATCTCGATCTCGTTGCGCTTGGCCTCGTCAAGTAGATTAACGCATAGGATGGCTCGGTCGGTGATTTGTAGCACCTGCAAGATGAGGTTCATGTTACGCTCCAGCCGTGTCGCATCGGCCACGACGATGGTCACGTCGGGAGCATCGAAGAGGATAAAGTCACGGGCAATCTCCTCGTCCTCACTCGTAGAGGAGAGAGAGTAGGTACCGGGTAGGTCGATGATGCGGTACTCTTGTCCTGCATAGGCAAAGGCTCCTTCGGCTTTGCCTACGGTTTTGCCCGGCCAGTTCCCAGTATGTTGCTTGAGCCCTGTTAGGTTATTGAATATGGTGCTCTTGCCTGTATTGGGGTTGCCTGCTAGGGCTATCGTATAGAGTGCTTGGGTCGCTCGCTCTCCTTTGCGCTCGAGTTTGGCAGAGCCAGCTTGAGGGCAGTGGGAGCAACCCGAAGACGGTGGACATTGCTTATTCATATATCATGATGCGTACTGATTAGTTCTTCTCGATCAAGATGTACTGGGCTTGATCGTGCCTTAGGGCAATGGCCGAGCCACGCACCACATAGGCTATTGGGTTACCCATAGGGCTTCTCATCTCGATGCTCACACGGCTGCCACGTACGAAGCCCAGATCCATCAATCGTCTGCGCATGGCTCCTCGACAGCTAGGCGAGAGGGCCACAATAAGTGCTTCCTCTCCCTCGGATAGAGCTGTCAGACGTCTGACCCGACGAGCTTGCTCGATGGCTTCGTCCGTAGGCTCGAGCTGTGTAAGAGTCAGAGCCTCTAGGGCTACAAGTGGTAGGGTATGCTGCTCGCCCTCGTAGAGAAAAACGAAATGGTCGGGTGTAACTTGGGTGATCTGAAGCACTGCATTACGAGCAAGATGTGTTTGGTTGATCTTGGCAAAGAGCTCTATGTCGTCGTCCTCGATGTGTAACAGGCGGAGCCACTGCCCGGGCGTAATATGCCCTGTTATTAGTTGTGTCGTCTGTGGCAGCTCTAACGTATGGGAGGGAATGGGGTCACCGTGTGGGTCGAAGAGAGGATTGCGTAGCAGAGAAGCGATGCGTGCCTGCTCCTCCTCACTCATGTGGTGCTCCATCTTATTGGCCATCTGATGCCAGTCCTCGGGCTTGTAGCCGGAGTGCTCAGCCAAATACTTCTCGTAGATACGATGCGCTCTGATTAGGCGTAATGCTCTGTACTCCCCCTGTTTGGTAAGTCTAAGAGGGGTAGACTGCATATGGCCTTGGAGTACGAGCGAGCCTACTATCTGCGCCAATAGCTCGTCCGATAGCCCCAGCCCTTGGGCGATAGCCTCTAGAGTGGTGCTCTCCTGCGTTTGTGCTGCATGATAGACGGCCTTGAGGAAGTCCTCCTCGGCCTCCTGTAGATGCCTCTTCGCTGGGCGAGGAGAGATTGCTCTATCGAGTAAGTATTTCATTGATCGAAACCCCATTGCTGTAAGATTTTAGTGCTGTATCCTCAAACAAAATTAGTCTTTTTGTCCAACACCCTCTATTTTGTCCCAGTTGAACCAGATACGACTCCAGCTAGGGCAGGGTATAGAGTAGGTGAGTACCTCGGCCGATGGAGCCGACTAAGCCTTTTTGTTTGAAGGCTCGTAGCTCTCGCCCTGCGGCAGTTCGCTCTAGGCCTGTAATAGATGCATAGGTGCGAATGTTCATCGTCGGATACTTATGTAGATATGCCAAAGCCCTGCCGAGGCGCTCCTGTTCGCCCCCGATAGGTGTCTGCCTCTTCGGGCTCTGTGCTCTAGTGAGGTTGCAGTGGGCATTGGCTGTCCGCACGAGCACCTTGTCTGCTCGGAAGTTGATACCCCTTAGCTCGATACTTGTCGCATTGCGCTTGGTGCCGCCCTCTTCTTCTCTATCTATACCTTTTCTGAGGGCGAGCTTGGCTGTGAAAGTACCTAGCCCATCGACCTTGACGGAGTAGCCTTCGGCCACCTTGCTTGCTATCTCGTCGCATAAAAGGGCTACAAGCCCGACGACATCGCCCTCGGTAAAGCTGGAGGCCATAGAGATTTTGTGAGCTAGCTCCTGCAGGCCAATGCGCTCTGCAATCTGCATTTTGGGATAGGTGATGTGCTTGCCCGCCCCATTGAGGTCGGGGAGCTGTGTCATAATATACTTAGCCATAGAGATGATAGAATAAATGATGAATAAAAAGTAATACAACAAAGTTAGTCAATAGCCAACGAAAAAGGACGGCCTACGACAAGAAAAGTTTAGAGCTAGCTTTGCTCTATATAGAGTTAGCCTATCTCTACATAGCGCAAACCTCCCTCTATGTAGCGCAAGGTTTGCTCTAGAGTTGATGCGTGTGCCTCTAGTACTCCCGATCTAGAGGGTATGTATCAAAATTCACTTGTGCAGTAGCTCCTTTAAGGTGCTTCAGAATATGCAAAATGCAAAAGGATTGCATAAGTCGGGAGCAGAGCGGAGTTTACTCCAGCTATAATCGTGCGAGAGGTGGCACTAAGACTGAGGGTGAAGACGAAGTTCGTGCCGAGCAGGGGCGCACAAGTAGCATAGCAGTTTGCATACTATGTATAGCCATGCGCTTGTATGAGCTAGAGAGGTCAGAGGCAGCTTATAGAGCGCATTCCCCCTCTATTTTGCTGAGCAGTAATAAAAATCGTACATTTGTTATGTGCTATATCGAGCCAAAAAAAACTAGAGCAAAAGAGAGTCTTAATAACGATAAAAAGGAGAATTATGCTACAAGAATTTACCTTAAATAGAGGTCGAGCGATCATGAACTTTACCTCTAAGTACTGCGATAATCGGCGCAAGATACTCAGTAGCTACGCCTTCGGACGGGTTGTCGAAACATTTATCTCTAGGCTAAAGAAGGATAACCCGATCATCTATGATGCTTTCATCGAAGATTTTCACACGGACGATAACTTGGTGCGCTCGCTTATGGAGGTTATTCGCTTCTTGAGTGTCTGTGAGGTAGAGGAGCTACTAGAGGTAAACAATAAGTATGCGCCGTTCTTCAAAGATCGAGATTTATTCATCGAGCTCATCGAGTTGCTATACGAATACTGGCGTCGGCTTGAGCGTGTCGCCATCGTACACAACAGCCGCTTGGGTGAGGGGGTGCAGAATGTTCGCTTCATTCAGGCTTATGAGCTCTTCAACGAGTTGCTCCTCTCCATATACAGACGCACCAAACGGGTCGTCAATGGCTTCAATACAGACGTCTATCATCAGACCAAGGCTGGAGCCAATGCAGGGCTAATCTTGAATGATGTCACTTGGAACTGCCCCATCGAGTATCGAGGTCTGGCGTCTATCCCTTTCATTGGCTCGGTCATCATCAATCCTCCCTACATATCGTACACGAAGAAGAATACCCGTGACGGCATCTTCATGGAGCACAAAACCAATCCGCTCGCACACATGGTGCTCAACGAAGATGAGTGGTTTCTCTTCCCTGCCAAGGTTGGTAATCTCATGGCCTTTGTTTACTTCCACAAGGACTTTATGTGTCACGGGATCGGTCTTGCCAATCTGTTTGAATTGGCTAAAAATGATGAGTATGTAGGCAAAAAGCCAGATCTGATCTACGTCTTCGGCTACGACGATGGTCACGATGAGAAGCGGACATTCTACTACAAAGACCGCAAGAACGACATCATGATCGGTTATGCCAATTATAGTGATGAGATTGACTACTTCGGTTACATGAAAAAGATGCTCTTGACGCTACACAACATCAAGCAAATGGAGCGAGGTAATTTGCCTATTCATGGGGCTATGGTCAATATCGCACTTAAAAATGGGCGTGAAGCCAACATCGTGATTATGGGCGATAGTGGAGCTGGTAAGTCCGAGAGCCTAGAAGCTTTCCGTACACTCAATGAACGGTACATTAGACATATGCGTGTCATCTTCGACGATATGGGATATCTGCAGTTCGATCCGTCTGGCAAGATTAGAGCCTATGGCACAGAGATTGGCGCTTTTGTGCGTACCGATGATCTTGACCCGATGTATGCTTTTGCCCAGCTCGACCGAGGGATCTATACCAATCCCGATAAGGTCAATGCACGAGTGACCATACCTATCTCCACCTACGAGGTGATCTCGAAGGGGTATAGTGTAGACTACTTCCTCTATGCCAATAACTATGCCGAGGTAGAGCAGAAGATACAACTGTTTGATAGCCTAGAGCAGGCGATAGAGGTCTTCCAGACGGGGGCACGCAGAGCCAAGGGTACGACAACCGAGCAGGGCCTAGTGACGTCCTACTTCGCCAATCCATTTGGACCAGTGCAGGAGCAGGCAGTGGCCGAGGTGCTGATTCGTAAGTTCTTCACAGCTCTATTCGACGAAGGGGTCAAGGTGGGCGAGATGCATACAGCTCTAGCCATAGAGGGGCAAGCTAAGGATGGCCCTAGAGCTGCGGCGGAGGAGTTATTTAGTCGAATCAATGCTTAGCGACGAGCTTCGCTAGCATCTATCTGCCAAATCTAATAACATAGCGGTTGGGGGGCTAACCTTTTTGGGGTGCACCTCAGTGTAATCAATCTTCGTTTGCGAAGATTGATTACATTTGTGCATTAACTTTTCTGGGCTATCAGATAGATTATATAAAACATGGCCAATAGCCTAGAGCGAACGAAAGAAGAAAAGCATTATGAAGCACGGTTTCGTTAAGGTGGCAGCAGCTGTCCCTTTCGTCAAAGTAGCAGATTGCGGCTACAACACAGAGCGTATCGAGCAGATGATCCTACAAGCCGATAGGCAGGGAGTGGAGATTATGACTTTCCCCGAACTCTGCATCACGGGATACACTTGTGGCGATCTATTTCTACAACCCTTCCTTATACAGGAAGCCGAACGTAAGCTCGTAGAGCTGGTCGAACGCACGGCTAATACTAAGGTGCTCGTACTGGTGGGAATGCCCGTGAAGGTGGAAGAAAAGTTGTTTAACTCAGCAGTCGCCTTCCAGAGTGGTCGTATGCTGGGGGCTATCCCCAAAACATATCTGCCCAACTACCGAGAGTTCCAAGAGGCTCGGTGGTTCTCTCCTGCCCGTGATCTGCAGTTTACCATTGCCAATATAGGAGGCTTGGAGGTTCCTATCGGGCATAATCTGCTCTTCAGATCGGGCGAAGTGGCTATCGGTATCGAGATCTGTGAGGATATGTGGACGCCCTATACCCCCGGCACACGCCTAGCTCTCTATGGAGCACACATCATCTTCAATCTATCTGCTAGCAACGAGAGCATTGGTAAGCACGCCTACTTGCGCTCGCTCATAAGCGGCCTCTCTAGCCAAGATCTATGCGGCTATGTGTACTGCTCCTGTGGCTACGGAGAGAGCTCTACCGATTTGGTCTACACGGGCAAGGCATTCGTCGCCGAGATTGGCCGTATTATGGACGAGATGCCACGCTTCGTCTACGAGGAGCGTTTGCTCATCAACGATATAGACGTTAGCCGTATCCAGAGCGAGCGCCTATGCAACAGCAGCTTCAGAGCCTCCGTTTCGCATCACACGCAGCGAGGTCTGCTTACAGAGATCCCCTTTATGCTGCGCTCGGCAGAGGAGTCGGGAGATATTACTAGGCACATAGAGCCTAATCCGTTCTTGCCAGAGGATCAGAGAGCGACACGCTGTGCGGAGGTTTTCGACATACAGATCTGTGCCCTAAGCCAGCGCCTCAAGCACATTGGAGCTCAGTCTGCGGTAATCGGAGTATCGGGTGGCCTCGATTCGACTCTGGCTCTGCTGGCCACGGTGGCTACATTCGACTTCCTTGGCCTACCACGCAGGGGGATTATCGGGGTGACGATGCCGGGCTTAGGCACCTCTAGTCGTACGAAAACCAATGCACACAAGCTAATGCAAGAGCTGGGCATCACAAGTATGGAGATTGACATTACGGAGGCAACGATGTTACACTTCCGAGATATTGACCATGACCCCAAGATTCAAGATGTAACGTATGAGAATAGTCAGGCTCGTGAGCGCACGCAGATCCTTATGGATTTGGCCAACAAACATCATGCTTTGGTTATAGGTACTGGCGATTTGTCGGAGCTTGCTCTCGGCTGGTGCACCTACAATGGGGACCATATGTCTATGTATGCCATCAACTCAGGTTTACCCAAGACCTCGATTCAGCACATCGTACGCTATCTGGCCGATACTCATCACTTCGGGGTATCTATCAAGGAGGTGCTTTACTCTATTCTCGATACTCCTATTAGCCCAGAGCTCAAGTCCACCGAGCATATAGGAGAGGAGGTTAGCCAGCACACGGAGGACATAGTAGGGCCATACGAGTTACACGACTTTTTTATCTACAACTTCCTAGCCTATGGCTACACACCTAGCAAAATTCATTATTTGGCGAGTGTAGCATTTAGAGATGTTTATTCTCCCAAGACCATTAAGCACTGGATGAAGGAGTTTTATAGACGTTTCTTCTCCCAGCAATTTAAGCGTAATTGTATGCCCGATGGGCCTAAAGTTAGCCGTATTAGCCTCTCCCCAAGAGGGGACTGGCGTATGCCTAGCGATGCGGTGGCTAAGGCTTGGCTGGAGGAAATAGAGCTACTCCCCGAGTAGTAGTTTTTAGTGTTAGGCGGAATAGTAACGAAGCTATGGGTAGATGCGTAGATATGGCCGATGCCTTAGTGGATAGTACCCATACCTGCGCATCGCACCCGAGGCCGATATGAACTTCACGATGTACAAATCTGTATTCCACATCTCGGGCATGGACTGTCCTTGCGAGGAGCGTCTAATCCGTATGAAGCTCGAGAGGTATAGTTGCATTAAGCAACTAGAGTTTGATTTTGATAGGCGGCTCCTCTCTGTCTTTCATGCCGACGCCGACGGCCCTTTTGAGGCGGATCTGTATGCTCTAGGCTTAGGTGCTGAGCGCCTTAATCAGACGAAACTAGAGCAATATGCCGAGCCGCTAGACTATGACGCTAGAGGGCAGCGGCGAGTACTATGGATCGTACTCATGATTAACCTCGTGCTATTCCTTGTAGAGATGGCTTTTGGGTTGCTCTCCAACTCCATGGGACTCGTGGCCGATAGCCTTGATATGCTTGCCGATGCCCTTGTCTATGGCATGAGTTTGATGGCTGTGGGGGCTACAGTGTTGCGGAAGAAGCGAGTGGCTCTACTAAGTGGCTATTTACAAATGGGTCTAGCTGTTCTTGGTTTGGTTGAGGTGGTAAGGCGTTTTTGGGGTTTAGAAGTAATGCCAGAGTTTGAGGATATGGTTGGCATTAGTCTGCTGGCTCTTCTTGGTAACGCAACTTGTCTGTGGCTACTACAGCGCATGCAGAACCAAGAGGCGCACATTAGGGCTAGCGTCATCTTCTCAGCCAATGATGTTATAGTCAATATCGGAGTGATTGTAGCAGGGTTATTGGTCTGGTGGTCGCAGAGTAATATCCCCGATTTGTTTGTAGGCCTAGCGGTTTTCGCCGTAGTCATACGTGGAGCGATACGTATCCTTAAGTTGGCTTGATGAATTTTTGGGGCTTATTGCAGTGACGATTGGCAGGCAGCGGCCTAGACTTTCCGCATAACAGAAGGTCTTTAGGGGTCTAGAGCAGACCAAAAGGCTTATCTTTACGTGCGAATCGTTTTGTCCGTCATGAAACAATTTGACTATATCGTAGTAGGAGGGGGGCTAGCTGGGTTATACTCGGCTCTGCGGCTCTCCCATTATGCACATGTGGCTCTGTTAGTTAAGTCTACTTTGCAGCAGAGCAACTCCTACTATGCACAGGGAGGCATCGCTGCCGTTATCGAAGAGACGGATTCGTCTCAAGCACACTATGAAGATACCATAGAGGCTGGCCGAGGACTTTGTCTACCCAGTGCAGTACACATACTCACCGAGGAAGCTCCTAAACGTATACAGGAGCTTATAGATCTAGGTATGAATTTTGACCAAGAAGGCGGACGACTCGCCCTCGGCCTAGAAGGAGGGCATCACCAAAAGCCCATACTACACGCAGGGGGTGATGCTACGGGGCGTCTGATGACGACCTTCATGATCGAGCAAGTCTATGCCAATCCTAAATATCCATATATACGATAGCCATACGCTTCTTTCCCTCATTTATGTTAGAGGAGTGTGCTATGAGACTATTGCACAATAAAAGGGGCCGCACCAAAAACAAATTTTGGTACAGCCCCAGCGTCCTTTTTTAGCTATGGCAGGACTTATTTCTTCACTCTGAGGCTAGGTTCCACTACCTCAAAGTCTACGGTAGAGTTGTTGGTATCGACGAAGTTCTTGCCATCGTGCTTGCGTACAAGCGCTAGGCCGAGAGGTTTCTTCTTGCTAGGGCGGTGAGTCATCGCACTTGTCCACCCAGCGTCGATCGTGCGGCTAGAGATATACCACTTAAATGCCTCTTTGGGACATAGATTTACGGCATCAACGATCCAAGCATTAGGTATCTTGAGGTAGGTACCACTACCTCCATGGCCGTGACCTCCAGAGGCATTATTCCACGTACACTCCCACTTATACTCATCTTTCTCAAGATCCTTGGCTGGCACCCCTAATTTGACTAGAGCAATCAAACCATAACCTGAACTAATTGTAAAGCTGGGGGAAGTCTGATCAAAAAACTCCCTGCCAGAATAAATTACCGACATATTGGGGACTTTCTCGTTGTCCTTACGATCGTCCTCGTTGATCTGTTCTTTGGTGAGCCATTCGAAATTGGCATTCGAGAGGTCAAACGAGTTGGGATTGGCAGCTGTACCATCTTCGACATCTTTGGTATAGTCTATGGCTGTATGGGCCACGAGGATCACTTTACCAGGCTCTACGGCATACTCCTCTCCCTTACTAGGGAACTGAATTACCTTGTCGCCAGCAATATGAGTTTCTCTGAAGTCACAGTCTTGCCCTAACTCAAGTTGAATGTTGCTACTAAAAGGTGTCATCAACAAAGCCATACCATCAAGATATACCGTCTTGTTGGTGGGGTTGTAAATCTTGATGTACGCATCGTCTTTGGTAGGATAACCACGTGGGTGCCAGTTGCCAGAGTGGAAAACCTCTTGTATGATCAGATGATCTAAGGTTGCTACCTTCTCGTTATTTTTACGATTGGGGTCATCTGGTTCTTCTTTGGACTTACAACTAGACAGTGCTAGTGCTGCGAGAGCGAATACTACAAGCCCTCTATTCGTCAAATGTTTCATTTAGTTTGTGTTTTAGTTAAGTATGATAAATGAATAATTAATTATACTAGAGAAACCATGAACCATAACCCGATCCACCAGAGCCATCATCTCCATGAATGATGATATTATTGACAGCATTGTAGGCCTCCTGTGCAGACAAACCTATCTCTCGCCCTAGGTGTACGAAGTAGGGTTCGTTGGGATCGTCATCTGTAGGGTCGGAATCCAAGGTGCTTGTAAAGACTCGAATAGGCAAATTAATTCTTATAATTTCCTGCCAAGAAGACGCCTCGTTGGGTTCGTAATAAGGCGCACATACAAATTTATTCTCTCCTCGAGGCTCTGTCTTGGGGAAGATAGCCTTCTTGCCCGGTGGACACTTGAGTACCCTAATGGCAAGATAAAAGTGCGGCAAAAGATTCGTCCCGCGATTGTAGTACCTGCCATCGGTACGCACGATAGGCCACTCACTCTGCCTGTCTATGGACCCATCATGGTCAAACCTAATATGCCCTTTGAGGCCAACATAGTCTTGATCCTCGGAATAGGCCTTAGTATAGGTTTTGCGTGTATAGGGAGGAAGTAGCTTGAGGTTGAAAAGCTCTCGCACACCATCGGCCATGTCGTCGTGTAACCAAGTATCTCGATATGTATAGGTCAACAACTTAGGCGTGGCGAGCCTACGCTGATCAAAGCTCTTACGACTGGAGAAGTACTTAGATGGTACTGGTCCTTGGTCGGAGCCAGTGTAGCGTACGTCCATCACCTCGTATGGCTGCCCCTTGTCATCTAGATCACTGATGGAAAAAAAGATCTGATATTGATCGGAGTGCTTGAGTATCTCCTCGTTGATGAGCTTACCCTGCTTGTTGTAAAAATAGAAACAGAGCCCCCAAAGTTTACTATTACCTCCGATGATACGAAAGTGGTTGGGACCCTGCTTACCAGCCTCTTTCTCCAGATAGGTCACGACACTACTACGATCGACCTCTACCTTGACCCCAGAGGCTCTATTGTGAATGACGGCAAACTGCTCTTGCCGCCACGGTGCTTTGGCATAGACAAAGTTGCCATGCAACTTACCTCCACCATGTGGATGCCCCTCTTTGAACATCACAAGACAAGTAGCCCAATCTGCAAAGGCTCCTTGCGGGTCTGGGTTAGGCAAATCTGGACTATTGACCACGGGAGCCTCGAATAGATCTGCTCCCGTACGAGGGACTTTCTTCTGAACCAAGGGGTTGTTATCTTCATCAACCACAACCTCCCCAAAAACAAAGCGCTTGCACGAGAAGCTGGTCCCAAGCAGTATCGCCAAGGCGAAAAGTATCTTGAACAATTTACTCATTGCTAGTATCCTATTTTACATAGTTATCTTGGGAATACGATCGAAGTATCCTTCGCCCCAAAGCATCTGCTCTAGAGCTGCTCGCTCCCCGTCGGGGTAGAAGCGCTGTATATCCCTCACACACGCATCCTTATCTCGGTCTACATCTGCGATGATACGGAAGGGGACTGGGTAGTCGATATCGAAGCTATTCCAAGCAGGAGAGAGCTGATTGAAGCGATGTACTCCACCCGGATTCTCGTACCCAGTAAGATCGTACTTACCGTTGGCTGTAATGATATGACTAATGCAGGTGCGCATCTGGAAAGCCATATTAGACTGATGAAACTTGAGAACTCCCTTGAAGCCTAAGGCGTCGAGTGGTGTCCCTGGGTCTAAGCTACGCTTCTTGCGAAGCCTAATAACGGGTATCCCTGCACGGATACGCCCTAGATCATCTTGCCCAACGATAGCAGAGCCCAGTACCTCCTCCACAGGGTCGGTATCTCGATACTCATAAGTAAAGATTTTGGGCACTAGCCCATTTAACTCAAAAGCATCAATGGTCTTGTAGAGTTGATAGAGCTTACCTGTCTGTGGGTCTGTATAGGACACTTGAGCCTCCTTCGTGAGAGCCGCTTCTGTTGCCTTAATAGCTAATGGTAGGCTATAACGAAGTGAATTGGGCTGATGTGCCTCGGGAGCATAGACAATAGAAGGCGAGCTAGCAGTAGCGCGTACACGATTGCCCTTGCCATCGAGCTGGAAGAGGTATTTGTCGTAATAGATGCTATCGAGCGTCATAGGGTAGACAAGCGGATACCCACTCAAGGCATAACCCTGTACCGTAAAGAAATGCTGATGCACCAACAGCGTAGAGTTGGCCTCATCTTTGGGGTCATAACCCGAAAACTGATGGTTGATGAGACGACCATTGAGGTCATAGTACTTTAGCTCTAGTGCATAGTAGATATCCTCACCCTTGACCACATCAAATACTTTCCGAGCCGAGGTGATGGACATCTTGCCATTACTGTCTTTGCTAAAGGCTATCTCTTGGTAAATCGGCAGGGGCGTAGCGCTTGAGGGAATATCGTATGCTGCGAAGGTTTTACCGTCTTTGCGCTTGTGTGCTAGGCGCAAGATAGCTTGGATCGAGTAGATCTGCTCGTGCCCCTTGACGTCACGCTCGATCGTGGAGGGAGGTGCCACGACCAAATCCCTCATCAGTGCTTCCATACGCTCGTCACTACAACTAGAGAGTAGCAAGGAGCATAGTAGTAGGGGTAGTACAATAAATAATGTTCTCATAATCGTCTTAGAAGTTTATAATCGTTCTTAGGGTGAGCTGAGCCCCTCTTGAGTGAGCATAATAGCGGAAGCGGTCTGTATACTCCTTATACAAGCCATTGAGGACATTATCTCCAAGAAGCATAAATTTAACTCGAGTGCCACTCCTAAGAGTCGTACCTAGCTCAGCCGAAGCATTGAGTAAGGTATAAGCATCCGGCGAGTCAGGGACCAGATCCTTCTCTGGGTCGAATCGTGTCTGCTTGGTCACATACACCCCCTCGAGGGAGCACAAGAAGTGCCAACGATCCTTGTAGCCAAAGTTACGGTCATAGGATAGGCCCAAGGTATAGCGGTCGGAAGGCATGAAAGGGAGCCAAGCATTTTGTGTTAGGTTACGGGCATTGATCCACTCCCCTTTCCCCGTAATGCTTAGCCCATCTAGAGGTATAAACGTAGCACTTAGATCCCCCCCAACGAAGCGTGCATTGTCCTGCTCATAGATAAACTTAGGGTACTTGCCGCTAGGGTGATTGTGAAATCGGTCTAACCCCTTACCTATATTGTCATATATATAGTTCTCTACATGCTGGTAGAAGAGGCTTGGCTCAATAAGCAGGTAGGTGTTGCGGTAGCGTGCGCCCATAACAGCCTTGTAGCCACGCTCACTCTTGAGGTACTTATTTCCCACAACCCAGTAGGTGCCATGATGCAGCCCCGTGGCGTATAGCTCGTTGATATCGGGTGGTCGCCAAGCCCATCCGATATTGGCACGCGCGTCTATATTATCCGTGATCTGGTAGTGTGCAGCTATACTCCCCGTGAAGTTGCTATAAAGCCTAAAATCGCTGTAGTACTTGAAGCTCGAGAGGCTCGTATAGCCATCTACATCGAGAGCTCTATAGTCGTAGCGCATACCAGCAGAACCTTGTAGTTTGCCCCAGCGTAACTTATGCAACAAGAAGAAGCCAGTTGTCAGAGCTGCATAGTTAGGTATGAACGCTGGTTGCTTGGTATTGGGAACATTGAAGTTGTACTGATACATTGCCGAGAGCCCAACTTGTGAACTCATATTAGACGTCCAGTTTGCATCCCATACTCCCTCGGCACTATATGTAGTGAGCTGGAGGTTCTGCACAGGTATCCAACTAATCTTGTCGACTTTTCGGTTCTCAAACTCCTGCCTTAGATTGTCTTGGTAGGATAGCTTGAACTCCAAGTTGTGCCCTTTGAGGAATTGCCACTTGAGATCTCCCTTGACCGTAAAGTGCTGAGTCTGCTGGAAGGGAGGTTTGATGTCGTAGGAGAAAGGATGAAAGGTATCGGGATTGGGTCTACCAGCCAAGAAGCGAGCCAATAGTTGATCAATATCGGAGATGTTGCTGGCGTAATAAACACCACTACGAGAGTAGTAAAGGCTAGAATATAGCGTGGCTGTGACACGAGGGTCACTATAACCCAATAGGCCGGAGTAGCTTATGTTATTGTAACCCGTATTGTTGAGGATATACTCTGCCGTAGAGTAGTCTCCAGCCTTCTGGTACATACCGTGCAGCCTCATGCCGACACGCTTATATACCATCTCAAGCGAACCAGCTCCATCGTACCCATGGCCATTGGTCGCATATCCAGCATTCATACGCCCTTTAACCAATGGGCGCTTAGCTCCGTATGGCAGAGGTGCTTGATTAAACAGTACTACACCACCGACAGCTCCATAACCGTAGCGAATAGCTTCGGCTCCCTTGATAACTTCCACGACACTCGCCCCCGTGTGGTCGATCTCGGGCGCATGATCGGCCCCCCAGCTCTGACTCTCTAGCCGCACTCCATTATTGACTAGCAAAATGCGACTACTATGCATTCCTTGGATCACAGGCTTGGAGATCGTACTGCCTGAACTGATTGAGCTCACACCGGGGACCTTCTCAAGTAGCTGCGCCAGAGATAGCGCAGGACTCTTCTCAAGCGTCTTGGTATCTATCGCTACAGCTTGCTGAAGCTGAGTGGTATGCTTGCGCTGCGCCTCAACGTAGACAGCACCAAGGTTCTCGATCGAGGGCGTCATGTATACTATTAGTTTCCCAGTGGCCCGCAAGGTATAGGTCTGCGATACAATTTCATCGAAGCCAATCGCCCTGAGTGAGAGCACTAGCTTCGAGCTCCGAACGCTGGGTATGGTGCAGTAACCATCAAGATCGGTGTAGTACACCTTGCCTCCAGTTTTGAGGACAACCCCGACGACGGGCTCTTGTGTCTTTTTATCGAGCACACGGATCTGTAGATTTCGCTCTATGGGCACCTTATTTTCGTTGCTTTCTAACACTGTGCCAGCATCTGGAAAAGACGGACTAAGCAGCTTAGTTTGATGAGAAATTGATGTAGGCGCTGAGGCATAAGACGGCTGTACACCGCAAATACCCAAGAGCGATGTAGCTATCAAGCCTCGGATAGCTATTTTTAGGTTTATGGACATAAAATTTAAGTTCAATAAGTTGGAGTGTCTAGTACCCACCCTCGCCTCTCTATATATGGAGATTCGGGTACTCACTATGGAGCTGAGTATACTGCATTAGCCCTCCAACCTATGTACACTGGTTGCCGAATAACATAGTTAGCTGGTCTTTTGAGTTGTTTTAGTTGTGGCAAATGTAGATTATTTAAGTTAAGTGAACAAGATTGGAAGTTTTTTCAGCCAAAAATCCCTACAATATGCGATGCTGAGTAGGGTCGCCCCCACTAGGTGCTAGGATATATCTAGAGTAATCGGAGGCATTCGGTTTCTGCAAGAGAAGCTTATTCATCACCTTTTTGGTTAAGGAGTGTTAATGAATTAACCTTAAATTTGGTGTAATGGAAGGGCAGTTGATAAAGATTGGTGGCGTTCACTCGCCTCATTGATGGGAAGATTGTCTGACATTGGTGGGCTAATCCTCGACGATGTGTCCACTAATCGAAACTGATTAATGGGAAGAAAATGCTTTAAGTGTGCCAAGAAGGCGTGCAATCACTCAAGAAAATGATATAAATATCTGTTTTCTAGAGGATTAAAATTGATGCGTTTGGGGCGACGATTTCCATAGGGCTAGGGTGAAGTGCCCCAACAGCAGTGAACGCAATGCAGATGCCTCTACGGCGCTCATACGAGGTCGGGTGGTTT
>NZ_JRAR01000066.1:0-26198 GCF_000768935.1 Porphyromonas sp. COT-290 OH860
GGGGGAGGATACCCAAGTTGAAAAACACTGCCTCAAGTAGCAAAAAATGACTCTAGAGAACTGAAGCAGCGAAGGGGTTCATTGCGCAATAGTCTCAATATGGCATCGGAGGGGACCCTTTTAGTTTGAGTAGGATTTCACTTCTGGCAAGCACAATAGCAGGGGCTAAGTATGGTTTTTCATCGGGAAAACTTCTATCTTTGTGAGAACCTCAAAGAGGCAGTGTGCCATAATGCCCCCTCCGAGAGAAGACATCTGGGGCAAATTTGGGGCGCCTCCACTGGAGCTAATCCGTCGAAACTCCCTCGGCTAGAGTAGAACTCAACAGAGGAGATTGAGAGCACCTCAGCCGAGATTGAAGGCTCCACTACAGCAATAGCGAGGATCTGAGCACATGCCGCAAGCATAGCAAGTATCCTCATCATCATTTTCTAGAAAAAAATGAAACGATATAATGACAACCCAATGGAACATCGCTCAGCCCTCAATCGAGGACCAAGCCTTAGCTCAGGAGCTCTGCCAATCACTTGAGCTGAGCCCGGTACTCGGCAGGCTGCTGGTAGGGCGAGGGGTACGTAGCCTAGAGGAAGCACGTGCCTTTCTTGAGCCAACTCTAGAATCTCTCCACAACCCCTATCTAATAGAAGATATGGAGGTGGCTGTGCGCCGCTTGAGCCAAGCAATAGAGGGAGGTGAACGCATTCTGATATATGGGGACTATGATGTAGACGGGACTACAGCAGTTTCGCTAGTCTACACCGCCCTTAGGGATCATCTATGCCCAGCAGATAGACTCTGCTACTATATTCCAGACAGATATGACGAGGGATATGGTATTAGTATACAAAGCATCGACCATGCCCACCGCTGGGGGGCAGGGCTAATTATTGCTCTAGACTGTGGCATCAAAGCACACGAACAGATTGCCTACGCCCGATCTCTAGGTATTGACTTCATCATCTGTGACCACCACCAACCCGACGAAGCGCTTCCGGACGCCGTCGCTATCCTAGACCCCAAAAGACCCGGGAACTTATATCCCAACGAGGAGCTTAGCGGCTGTGGTGTAGGATTTAAGTTGATGCAGGCTATGCTCTCCACTTGGGGGCACCCCGAGAACACCGTCTACGAATACCTAGATCTAGTAGCCGTGAGCATCGCTGCGGATATAGTACCTGTCGTGGGCGAAAATCGAGTACTTGCCTATCACGGCCTAAAGAAGCTCAACAGTTCACCCTCGCTAGGGCTTAAAGAAATCATTCGGACCTGTGACCTAGAGGGAGAAATCATCGATATGAACAGCATCGTATTTAAGATTGGGCCTCGTATCAATGCTTCGGGACGCATGATGAGCGGTACTGTCGCCGTAGACCTGCTCACTGCTGACAACGTAACGAAAGCACAGCAATGCAGCGCGCTGCTAGATCAGTACAACAACCAAAGGCGTGAGCTAGACCAAATCGTAACCCAGCAAGCCATTGATTTAATCAAGCGAGAGGGCGGACTAGCCAATAGGCGTATCTTGATTCTATACCAACCAGACTGGCACAAGGGAGTGCTCGGCATCGTGGCCTCACGGCTAACTGAGCGATATAATCGCCCGACCATCATACTTACCCAATCAGCAGATGATCTAGTTGGCTCTGGCAGATCGATGAGAAGTGTCGATCTATATAGTGCCCTAGAGGCGTGCCGAGAGTATTTGGTTAACTTCGGAGGCCACACACATGCGGCAGGAATCACAATCCGAGAAGAAAATTTAGACGCATTCCGCCTCGCCATGGAGGCCTACTTCGAGCGCAATGTCGAGCCCGTACATCTGACCAAACAGATACAGGTAGACATCGAGCTCAAAATCGAAGATGTACAGCCTACCCTACTAGACGACATACGCAGACTTGCTCCTTTTGGCTTGCAAAACGAGCCCCCAACTTTCGTCACCCATAGGCTCCGAGATGCTGGCGGCAGCCGTGTCGTGGGGCGTGACAGCCGCCACATCAAGCTACGCATGACCGACCGCTACTGCAAAAATCGGCCGCTACACGGCATCGCTCTAGGACAAGCTCGCCATGCTAGCTGGATTATGAACCAGCAGGCTTTCGGCATCTGCTACACCATTGAAGACAATAGATTCTATGGCTCTGGGTTTATGCAGCTGCAAGTTAAAGACATCCATACCACAGAGAAGGACTAGAAGCGATGTCACAAGAGGAGGACATGTTGATAGAGCCATCTGCTCAAGGGTGCGATCTTGGCACAAACGAAGCCAACGAAGAGCTACACCTATGGCCAGAAGAATGGGCTGCCGAACTGGCTGATATCCCATCGCCCCTCAAATTACCAGATACAATCGACTGCTCGGGATTAACTCCTGAAGCTGTACTTAAGCACTATTGGGGATACGATGAGTTTCGTCCCCTACAACGTGATATCGTCCTCTCGGTTCTAGAAGGACACGATACCCTTGGTCTTTTGCCTACGGGTGGAGGGAAGAGTATCACCTTCCAAGTACCGGGACTGATGCTCCCGGGGCTTACCCTTGTGGTCACTCCACTGATCTCTCTGATGAAGGATCAAGTCGATCACCTCAGACACCGAGGGATCAAAGCCGCAGCCATACACTCAGGAATGCATAGCAACCGCATCAGCCAAACGTTAGACAATTGTATCTATGGAAGATACAAGTTCCTTTACGTTTCGCCCGAGCGACTTGCCTCATCTGCCTTCAAAGCTAAACTAGAAGCCTTGGATATTAGCCTGCTCGTGGTGGACGAGTGCCACTGCATCTGCCAGTGGGGTTACGACTTCCGTCCCTCATATCTCAATATCCTAGAGCTAAGGTCACTCGTACCAGATGTGCCTATCATCGCCCTGACGGCCACTGCCACTCCCGATGTAGTAGCAGAGGTCCGTCGTGTACTTGGTTTTGGATGTGATAGCCGTACCTATCAGAAAAGTTTCTTTCGCCCCAACCTCTCCTACTCCATTCGCTACAGCCCGGACAAAGAGCAGATGATGCTCCATATTCTTAGTCGTGTAGCGGGCTCGGCTATAGTCTATTGTCGCAGCCGAGATCTCTGCCGCAGCATCGCTAAGTTCCTCAACGAACATGGACACTCGGCAACATTCTTCCACGCAGGACTTACGCATACCGAGAGAGCACTCAGACAGAGCAGATGGATGAGGGGAGAGATCAGGGTGATGGTCGCAACGAATGCCTTCGGAATGGGTATAGACAAACCTGATGTGCGTCTAGTTCTCCATCTAGCGATGCCGACCTCTCCCGAAGAATACTTCCAAGAGGCGGGCCGAGCGGGCCGAGATGGAGAACGAGCCTATGCTGTGGCGATAGTCAGCCAGACGGACGAAAATACACTACGCAGGCGCTTGGCAGATGCTTTTCCTGAGCGTTCCTATATCCTCAAGGTGTACGACTCGCTATGCAACTACTTGGGCATTGGCGAGGGCGAGGGCTTCCAAAGAAGCTACGACCTCGAGATTGATCAGTTCGTCCGACGCTTCAGAATGCGCCCTATTCAAACTCGATCTGCCATTGAGATCATGCAAATCGCAGGTTGGCTCTCCTATCATGAGGACGATACTCGCTCTCGTCTAATGATCCTCTATACACGAGAACAACTCTATCAAGAGCACGTGGGGCATGATGGTCTGTTTCGGGCTTTACTCAGGCTGTACACAGGGCTATTCTCCGACTACGTCTACATCTCCGAGGCTGATCTAGCCAAACAAATGGGGTGCGGAGCCGATGACGTATATACGATGCTCGTAGCCCTGAGTAGACAAAATATCATTCATTACATACCTCTCAAAAATATCCCACGAATTGTCTTCCACATCAGACGTGAAGACACCCAATACCTACGCATACCTCGATCCGCCTACGAGGAGCGACGTGACCGCATGCAGGAGCGCACGGACGCCAGTCTTCGCTATATTAGTAGCAGGAATACGTGTAGATCTCGACTACTCCTAAGCTACTTCGGCGAGCAGTCTACCCAGTCGTGTGGCATGTGTGATGTCTGCCTACGTCGTGAGAGTAACGGACTGCACCACTATATTATAGAAGATACTGAGCGCATGATGCAGCAAATGTTTGCCGAGCAGAGCGAGGGTAAGCCTATCCGCCTGCACGATCTATGCCATAACCTGCCCTATATTCCTGTCGATGTAGCACTAGCTCTACGCTATCTGGCAAGCGAGACAATGAAGTATCGCCTAGCAGGCGAACTTATCTATCTGCGCTAGCCTACAGATCTATGCACAGAAGCAGGATAAAGACACTGATTTATCCTAAGTTAGCCTTGTTATTTGAAAAGAATCAACTATCTTTGTGCCGTTTTTGTGAGAGATTATTCATATAATGTCTAACCCATTAGCAAAAAGCTTTAAGTATTAATTAATTAACAATGGACAACCTAAAAAACATTCAGCCCGTTGCAGACTTCAACTGGGATGAGTTCGAAAAAGGACAGAGCATTTGCCCTGTATCTATCGAAGAACAGGCTAAGGCCTACGAAGGTACGCTGAGCAACGTCAAGGAAAACGAAGTTGCTATCGGTACTGTAACTAAGATCGGTAAGCGTGAGGTACTTGTGAACGTTGGCTTCAAGAGCGAAGGTTCTATCTCAGCTTCTGAGTTCCGCTACAACCCAGACCTGAAGGTGGGTGACGAAGTAGAAGTATTCGTCGAAAGTCAGGAAGACAAGAAAGGTCAGCTAATCCTAAGCCACCGCAAGGCTCGTGCTGCTCGCTCTTGGGATCGCATCAACGAAGCCCTTGAGAAGGACGAAGTTATCAAGGGTTACGTTAAGTGCCGCACGAAGGGTGGTATGATCGTAGACGTATTCGGCATCGAAGCATTCCTCCCCGGTTCACAAATCGACGTTCGTCCTATCCGCGACTACGATGCTTATGTAGACAAGACTATGGAGTTCAAGATCGTGAAGATCAACCACGAGTTCCGTAACGTAGTCGTTTCTCACAAGATCTTGATCGAGGCAGAGCTAGAAGCTCAGAAGGCTGAGATCATTGGCAAGCTCGAGAAGGGTCAAGTTCTCGAGGGTGTCGTTAAGAACATCACAAGTTATGGTGTATTCATTGACCTTGGCGGCGTAGATGGTCTTGTACACATCACAGATCTCTCTTGGGGACGTGTAGGCCACCCAAGCGAAGTGGTAGAGCTAGACCAGAAGCTCAACGTGGTTATCCTAGAGTTCGACGAAAACAAGAAGCGTATCGCTCTTGGTCTGAAGCAGCTCATGCCACATCCATGGGATGCCCTAGATCCTAACCTCAAGGTTGGAGACAAAATCAAGGGTAAGGTAGTGGTTATGGCTGACTACGGCGCATTCGTAGAGGTAGCACCCGGCGTAGAAGGTCTAGTACACGTGTCTGAGATGTCTTGGACGCAGCACCTACGTACCGCTCAGGACTTCCTACATGTTGGTGACGAAATCGAAACTGTAATCCTAACACTTGACCGCGAAGATCGCAAGATGAGCCTAGGCCTCAAGCAGCTCAAGGAAGATCCATGGGCTGGTATTGAGGAGCGCTTCCCAGTTGGTTCACGCCACAAGGGCCGTGTACGCAACTTCACTAACTTCGGTGTATTCGTAGAGATCGAGGAAGGTGTGGATGGTCTTGTACACATCAGCGACCTCTCTTGGACGAAGAAGATCAAGCACCCCGGAGAGTTTACAGAAGTTGGTGCAGAGATGGAGATCCAAGTTCTTGAGATCGACAAGGAAAACCGTCGCCTAAGCCTTGGTCACAAGCAGTGTGAAGAGAACCCATGGGATGTATTCGAAACTATCTTCAAGACTGGTTCTGTCCACGAGGGTACAATCATTGAGCTCCTAGAGAAAGGTGCTGTGGTAGCACTTCCTTATGGTGTAGAAGGCTTTGCAACGCCTAAGCACCTCGTTAAGCAAGACGGTACTCAGGCGGCTCAGGGCGAGCAGCTCGAGTTCAAGGTAATCGAATTCAACAAGGACTCTAAGCGTATCATCGTTTCTCACAGCCGTGTATTCGAAGATGCTCAGAAGGCCGAGAGCCGTGCAGCTGAACGTGCTGAGCGTGGCGAAGCTAAGCGCAAGGAAAGCAACACTGCAAGCGCTGTAGCTAGCAACAACGCTTCTAGCGAAAAGGCTACACTTGGTGACCTCGATGCTCTGGCAGCACTCAAGGAGAAGCTCTCTTAGCAGACCTCTAATAGCTTAAAAATAGCAGAGGCAGTGCCGATTTCCTATGGCACTGCCTCTCTTTTTATCTCCCTATCCCCCAGATCTATACTCTACACTCCTATCAAGCGCCGCATACTACATTCACATAGAGTTTTACTAGTAGATGATACGCTTGATCGTACTCGAAATCTCAAATCTAGATGACCTACTCCAACACAAAGCATCTCGAGTGAACCAAAACCAATCTTCTAACACAGAAAATTTCACACCACATATCTAAGTAAAATACTCACACATAAGATTATTAAACTGCGGTTTAATCAAGCTAAAGAGCAAGGAGAATTTCATCTTTTATGTTAATATTCGCAAACGAACTCTCCTCTAATCGGGGGACAAAAGAAGGCAATAATCTAGGATTACTCCACGCAGGGAATGAAATTGGTGGGAAGATTTTTTCTAATCCTAGGACTAATCTACTAAGATCTACCCACCAATACGGGGAAATTGAAGGAGAGAAATACTCGAGAATACTCTTCAAACATGTAAAACCATCTAGACAAAAGACCTAAACTACTCCATACAAACGACTTGCAAAAACCTCTTCTAGAGAGATATTTTGGCCCGACTGGGGCTAACAGCCCAAACTTGGGTAGAGGTGCTAGAAGGCCTCTAAAAGGGCAAATACGAGGTCTGCTATTTTTCAACCACTCCCGCCTAGATCTTCTCATCAACATTCTGAAATGTGAGCTAAAATATAAACTACGAGTCTTTGAGCTCAGCCCCGCTAGATAAGCAAATATCTTCGCAGTACCTCCTATTTCGAAACACTATCTGGACGACTTGCGCCCCCTATTTTTGTACTAAAGATAGTACCTTTGTCTGTCGGTAAAGTACAATCAAACCTAAATTACTTCTATGACTCAAGTCAATGACCTAACCCCGGGCCGTAAAGCGATTGTAGGGGTTCAGTATCTATTCGTTGCGTTTGGCGCAACAGTACTCGTACCTCTACTGGTGGGTCTAGACCCATCAACAGCACTTTTCTCCGCCGGTATCGGCACACTCATCTTTCATCTAGTTACCAAGGGGAAAGTCCCTATCTTCCTTGGCAGTAGCTTTGCCTTCATCGCTCCCATCAAGAGTGCGACCGAGCTGTACGGTTTGAGTGGTGCTCTATTCGGCATACTCGGAGTGGCACTGGTTTATATCTTGATGTCCCTGCTGATTAGATCGTTTGGGATTAAGTTCATCACACGACTCTTCCCTCCCGTAGTCATCGGGCCAATCATTATGCTTATCGGGCTATCGCTATCTAGTGCGGCTGTCGGTATGGCAGCCTCCAACTGGGTTCTGGCTATCATTGCCCTCTCCGTGGCAATCGCTGTGACCCTCTACGCTCGAGGTATCCTCAAGCTCATACCTATCTTCTGTGGTATCATCGCAGGCTATTTGGCCGATCTGATCTTCTTCGATGTAGACCTTGCTCCTATCGCTGCGGCCGAATGGTTCTCTCTCCCTCAGCTCATCTTGCCCGAACGTCTGATGTGGGAGCCAATTCTCTTCATGATCCCCGTGGCCATAGCCCCCGTCATCGAGCACATCGGTGATGTGTATGTCGTCAATAGTGTCGCACACCGCAACTTCGTACAAGACCCGGGGCTACACCGCACCATGCTAGGTGATGGGCTGGCGTGTCTATTCGCATCTCTCATCGGTGCTCCTCCCGTGACGACTTACTCCGAGGTTACGGGAGCTATGTCATTAACCAAGGTTACTGACCCAGTGGTGCTACGCATCGCAGCTATCACGGGGATTGTCTTCTCGATGGTAGGTAAGGTTAGTGCCCTACTCAAAAGTATTGACCCTGCCGTACTCGGCGGTATTATGCTACTTCTTTTCGGGACAATCGCTGGGGCAGGTATCAACAACTTACTACACAGCAAGGTCAATCTTGGCAGCTCACGCAACGTGGTAATCATATCCGTTACCCTAACGACCGGTATCGGTGGTGCTGTACTGCAGATGGGGAACCTCACGCTCGCTGGCATTGGGCTCTCGGCCATCGTAGCGGTCCTACTCAACCTCATTTTACCTCAACCCAAGGAAGAAGCATAAGTCTATCGACACATCCCTAATCATTTACACTACAAACCCTCTAAACATTAAATAAATGATGAAACGTTTTTACTTTCTTCTGCTGGCTTGCCTAGCTCTGGTAAGCATCGAAGCACAGAACGTGCAGCTACACTATGACTTCGGGAGTAAGATGGGCGATGCGCACAAAGGACGCCCTAGTCTGACCACGACAATCGAGCAGTTTCGGCCAGACAAATGGGGGAATACCTTCTACTTTGTCGATATGGACTATCAGGACTCTGGTATCCGCTCGGCATACTGGGAGATCTCTCGTGAGCTACGCTTCTGGAGAGCGCCCCTGCTCCTGCATCTAGAGTACAATGGTGGCTTGAGCAACCAGTTCTCCTACAAGGACGCCTACCTCTTTGGTGCCACGTACGCCTACCACAACAAGGACTACACCTTCGGCATCAACATTACTCCGATGTACAAGTACCTAGCCAAACAAGAGTACCCACACTCGGCACAGCTTACTGCCGTGTGGTACTGGCACTTCATCGAGGACGCCTTCACCTTCAATGGCTTTATGGACATCTGGGGTGATCGCAACTTCGAGGGAAAGAATATGACGGTCTTCCTCTGCGAGCCTCAGTTCTGGGTAAATCTTAATCGCTTCGAGGGCTTCTCGGACAAGTTCAATCTAAGCATTGGGGGCGAGGTGGAGATTAGCTACAACTTCCCCGTACAGAACAACAAGCTCCACGTAATCCCTACCCTTGCGGCGAAGTGGACATTCTAGGATATTAGATTTATTCATCAAATACTACTCTACTCAGGAACACGCTACCTAATATGAATTTATACAAAGCCTTAGGGTTCGACCCCAGTAAGCACAGCGTGCGTACAGAGATTACTGCTGGGCTGACCACATTCCTCACGATGAGCTATATCCTCGCTGTGAACCCCGATATCCTGAGCTCCACGGGCATGGACAAAGGGGCTGTCTTCACGGCTACTGCACTCGCATCTGCTCTCGGTACTATACTTATCGCTTTCCTTGCTAAGCTCCCCTTCGCCCAAGCTCCAAGTATGGGCATCAATGCCTTCTTTGCCTTCACGCTTGTAGGGGCTATGGGCTACAGCTGGGAGGCGGCACTAGCTGCGGTATTCGTCGAGGGGATTATTTTCATTCTGCTGACTATCTTCAATATCAGAGAGCAGATAGTACGCTCAATCCCGAAGAACTTGCGCTTCGCCATATCGGCTGGTATCGGTATGTTCATTGCCTTCATCGGGCTGAAGAATGCGGGCATCATCGTGTCTAACCCCGCCACATTTGTCGCCCTAGGTAAGTTCACACCCACAGCCTTACTTGCCTGCATCGGTATTCTCGTCAGTGGTACACTCGTCGTACTCAAGGTGCGTGGTGCACTCTTCTATGGGATTGTCTTCTGCACGATCATTGGCATTCCCCTCGGAGTGACTACAATCCCAGAGAACTTCTTCCCTATCTCGATGCCACAGTCGCTTGAGCCGACCTTCTTCAAGTTCGACTTCAAGGCACTGCTCAATATGGATATGGCTTTGACGATCTTTGCCCTCGTCTTCATGGATATCTTCAATACTGTCGGTACGCTCATCGGGGCAGCTGCAAAGACCGAAATGATGGACAAAGACGGCAATGTGAAGAATATCAAGCCCGCCATGATGGCTGACGCACTCGCCACATCGGCTGGTGCAGTACTGGGCACCTCGACTGTGACAACCTTCGTAGAGAGTGCCTCTGGCATCTCGGAGGGCGGACGCACGGGTATGACTGCGCTGACCTCGGCTTCGCTCTTCTTACTTGCACTTTTCCTCTCGCCACTCTTCTTACTTGTCCCCTCTGCAGCCACAACGGGGGCTCTCGTTCTGGTTGGGGTATTCATGCTCGAGGCAATACAGGAGATTGATCTGTCGGATATGTCCGAGGCACTTCCCTCTTTTGTCACCATGCTGACCATGGTGCTAACCTACAACATAGCCGAAGGTATGGCACTGGGATTAATCAGTTACACGATCGTCAAGCTACTAAGTAGCCAGTGTAAGCAGGTTAGCCTAACACTCTACATCGTGACTGCTCTACTGCTCTTGCGCTACATCTTCCAGTAAGTGTAGAGAACTCTTTACAAAACATAATCGCCTGTGTAGCCGATACTACACAGGCGATTACGTTTTATAGGAGGACAGTCTATTTAATCAGGTTGCCGAACTTGCTCGGTCGCCCTAAGACTAATGCTGTTCCTTGGGACCTTTGACCTGAACATTCTCTCCATGAGTCTTAGCAATAGCCTCGTAGTACTCCTTGCTATAGCCGGGGAAATTGGGCATCTCGGATAGGCCATTGCCATTGTCTAGGAAACGACCATCTTTTTCCTTCTTCTCATTGCCGTCCATATACTTGACTAGGAGGTATTCGCCGAGTTGCTTCCAGCGTGCTGTAGCTCCGTTGGCAGCATCTGCACAGTAGTTATTGAGGAATGCAACGGCCTTAGCTGGCGATTCCTTGTACAGACGAAGTGCCTCAGCGTCGATAGCTTTCTGTGCGGCATCGAAGCCATTCTCTAGACGCTCCTGCACGGGGCGAATATCACGGATCATAGGTTCGTAGCGATTGTACGCCATATTGGCAACCCAGTTGTGAATCCAGAAAGCTGATGTCCAAGAGAAGTGCATCATATCACCATTGCCCTGACGGTAGCACTCTGGGATCGCTGTAATGCTTGTGTACATCGGAGTAAATACAGCCGTATTGGCATCGTCTACGCCGAACCAAAGTACCCCACCGATTGCATCGGGGAGCCAAGAGCGTAGCTGAGCCACAAGGACGAAGCCAGTCTGCTGTGTCGCGATGGCACGTTCGTTCATATACTCCTTGCCATCAACCTCGAAGGTCATGGGGCGCCAGCGATAGGGGGATTTGTATGGGCCTGCACCAACGTCCTCGGTCATAGACATGGACGTGCCTTCGTAGTGGTTGCGCATAGCCTTACGCACATCGGCCACAGAGATTTTGCGCTCGGGGATTACATACAGAGGCATTGGCTCGGCCTCTACATCTCCTCTGACATGCGCTTCGTACTTCTGGGTTCCTTTGTTAAACTCACGGAAGAAACTCCACACTCTAGCCTCGCAGCCACGTAGACCGCTGAAGGTGTATGGATTGTATGCCTTCTGGAAGTCGAAATCTTTGTCCTTACCCTTGAAGTATCCCATCTCACGAGCTAGGTTCACCACGTCCTTTTCGTACATACAGTTTTCCTTGTCGTCGAAAGGAATTTGGTGGATACGTGCCTGATTGGCATGAGCCGAAATAGCATTGTCGGGGATACGAATAGCCACCCAAACAGCCCCTTTCTTTTTCGGCCCTTTACCGATCATCTCCATAACCCAGACTTCATTCTTATCGGCAATGGTAAAAGACTCTCCACTGCTGTGGTAACCATAGTCACGCACGAGGTCTGTCATCACCTTAATGGCTTCTCTTGCAGACTTACTACGCTGTAGAGCCACATAGATCAGACTACCGTAGTCCATGATGCCTTTGGGGTCATGGAGCTCCTTGCGTCCGCCCCACGTACTCTCGGTGATCGCCACCTGATGTTCGTTCATATTCCCCACTACGTTGTAGGTCTGTAGTACCTCGGGGATATACCCTAGGTGCTTGTTGGTATCCCACTCACGGATCTCACGCATCGTACCTTGCGCCCAGCTCTTGGCGGGCCAGTGGTAGAGCTCTCCGTAGAGCGTGTGCGAGTCTGCAGAGTAACTGATGATCACAGAGCCATCGACAGAGGCTCCCTTACCCACGATTAGGTCGGAGCAAGCGTCGGCTGAAGCCACACTTGCAGCCATAGCGACGGTCGCTGCGGCTGTAAGCAAAAGATTTCTCTTCATAAGCATCGATTTTTATATAATGAATGTTTGCTAATAATTGACGTATAACAGCCCTAAAGATACAAAGAAAAGAGATGCGCTAGAGGGCATAAACGGCCGAACTCCCTCTAGCGTCAAGGCTATATCCTGCACAAAAGTACATTCCAGCAGCCTCCACCTTGAGAGTTGGCATATACGCCACCTAGTGCATCTCAATTAAGTAGCCTCGCTGAATGTGGTAACCGATACTACGATGATGCTTGAGATCTACTCTAGAGGCTAAAACTTTAGCCCCAGAGAAATCGAAATATTGTGCAAACGGTTATTCCCTTCGTGAAATAGGAAATACTCATCTAATCCTATCCCCACATAGAACGGATCCATTAGCTTGAATTTAAGACCGCACTCAACCCTTAGATATGGAGCCTCAAGACGATTTCCTAACCAATATCCTGCCCCTAGATTGCTATACAAAGAATAGAAATGGTTATCTCCTTGAGGGAACTCATACCCGAAATATGCCCCGAGATGCGAAACATCTTCAAACCTCTGAACTCCGATAACCATACCCAGACGGTAGTTAGACTTAATCTTCCAGTCCGAAGACAGGAGATTATAGCTACCTCCTAAGGGAGAGTTATACAGAGAAGTTAAACGAACATCAAACTTCTTGACCGAATGTGACGGATTGCCAGCTACAGCAGTGCCCGAAAAGACAAGCATTGTAGCCAATAGCCATGGGAACACCTTGCTTCTCATAATACTTTTTCTAGTTAAATTAAGAACTAAAGTTTAATGTGCATGCCTATTGAAAAGTACATTTCTCACAAAACTCTACGGTCAAAATTAAACATAAAAAGCGAATTAGAGAAATAATAATCTGATACTGAAATTGAAAACTTACCTACTAACCACTCGACCGTATAGGTCGAAGATGTCGGCGGAAGTAATCTCGACGGGGTAGAACTCCCCTACTTGGAGCGTAGGTGTCCCGTCGGTATGCTTGATTAGTACCTCTTGATCGACCTCTGGCGAGTCAAATTCGGTACGCCCAATGTAGTATTCGCCCTCTTGTCTATCAATTATGGTACGCAGAGTCTGCCCGATCTTCTGTGCATTAAGCTCTGTGGCGATGCCTTCCTGTACACGCATCAGCTCATTGATACGCTCCTGCTTGACCTCTAGAGGGATATTATCCTCATAGTGCTTATAAGCATAGGTTCCCTCCTCGTGCGAGTAGACGAAAGCACCTAGACGATCGAAGCGAATATCACGGACGAAGTCGAGCAGCTCAGCGAAGTCTTGATCCGTTTCGCCGGGGTGCCCTACAATCAAGGTCGTACGCAGGTGCAGATTTGGGACCTCTGCCCTCATCAGGTGCAGCAGATCGTAGGTTTCGGCCTTAGTAGTACCACGGCGCATCGCCTTGAGCATTGGGTCACTGATGTGCTGCAAAGCGATATCCATATACTTACATACGTTCTCCCTCTCTCTGATGACGCGCAGAATATCTCGAGGGAAGGCATTCGGGTAGGCGTAGTGCAAGCGAAGCCAATCCAAACCATTGATATCGGATAAACGCTCAACCAACTCGGGTAGCTTATGCTCTTTGTATAGATCTAGCCCATAGTAGGTCAGATCTTGTGCAATGAGCTGAACCTCTCTGACGCCTCCGTCTACCAGAGTTTGTGCCTCCTTGATGATATCCTCGATGCTGCGTGAGCGATGTTTACCCGTACTGATGGGGATAGCGCAGTAGGAGCAAGTGCGATCGCACCCCTCAGATATCTTGAGGTAGGTATAGTGACTAGGTGTGGTGATGCTTCTATTACCTCCCATAGGATCGTTGTAGTAGGCTTTGCCAAGGTCGCTAATGAGCTTCTTCCAGTTAAACTTGCCATAGTAACCGTCTACCTCTGGGATCTCTGCCTTGAGTTCGTCCATGAAACGCTCGGTCAAGCAACCCATTACATACACTTGACCTACCTTGCCACGCTTCTTACTCTCAACGATATTCAAGATCATATTGATCGACTCCTCTTGTGCATCTTTGATGAAGCCACAAGTATTGATCACTACGATCTCTCCGTCTATAACATCGGCGTTGTGCTGTACTTTGTAACCATTGGCCAAGAACTGGCGAATTAGGTGCTCGCTGTCTACCAAGTTTTTGGAGCAGCCGAGCGTAATCATATCTACTTGATTTTTTCTCATCTACCGTTATTGTGAAACAAAAGACCCAAATCGCTCCCGAAGCGACTCGGATCTTGCCATAAATATTAGGTGCAAAGATATCATAAATCTACCATAGCTAGGAGCTTTTTCCTATTCTGAGGAACAGCCACTCTGGGATTATCAACAAAAATTTACACCTCTGATGATGTTTTGACTCACTACAAATAGCTAGCCCGAACTCTGTCGGCCAAAGAGCTCACTGCTTATTTGCCCTCTAGAAAGCCCTAGATTGCATTTACCTCTATTGAGGCCTCTCTCCTCAGCTAACCTCAAATAAAGGGCTTAAACGAGGTCTTCTTAAATAACTAATAACTAGACAAATATACTGGTCGATCAGAGATAAGCATAGGCTTTCGGGGCAGTTTGGAGCATTTCTTCCCATCAATTCTCTCCGATTGTAGGACTAACCTCAAGCGATGTTACCTACGATCGCCAGAAGTCTTCCCTTCAATCTCAAAGCACGAGAGGCTACCCCCAATGGAGATAGCCTCTCGTTTAGCCCAAATTAGGCTCTAACATTTATCATATATTAACATTCATTTAGGTCTTTGGCTTACCACTTTCTATTCAGTATGGAGGAGACCTAGTGAACTAAGAGCCTTGCTTTTTCTTCTTTCTCTGTTTGCGCTTAACCCAATAAATGTAATAACCCGTAAGTGGCAGCGTAGCTCCAAGCAAGGCAACCAAGAAGGTAATACTTTTGATAAACCACCCTCCCCAAGAGCCCACATGCACAGCATAGATCCAACCTCGTACTTTCTGCTGGCGAGGCTGCTCGGTATAGGGTGTATGCTCGGTAATCTCGCCTGTGCGTTGATCAAATCGGTATTTCTCCGAGGCTCTAGGATTACCCCACGTAAACTGCTCGGCAACGCTTGCCTCTCCATTCTCTAGTGTAATCTGTCTATAGCTAGGGTGCTGGGCTTCGAGCCTACGGAACACCTCTTGCCAAGCCAAATAGCTAATCGACACAAGTTCCTTCTTCTCTTCGGTCTTACCCGATTTAGACGAATTAAATTGAGTGCCAAAGAGCCCATACAAACCGCTACGCCACCACGGGAAAGACCAGTTGAGCCCAGTGATGCAAAGAATGAGCAGAGGGATAGCCAGATAGATCCCCAGTGATCTGTGGCTATCGTACCACATACGCTGCCGGCTCGCCTTGGTCTTGATCTGGAAGTGCTGCTTGAGATTTTTCACGGACTTAGGTACCCAAATAACTATACCAGAAATCAATATGAAGATAAACAGAAGTACTCCATAGCCAACTATGGCCTTCCCCCAAGTACGGCTACCATCTAGCAGCCAGCGGTGTAGCCTCATGACATCTCCAAAGAAACCATCTCGCTTGCCTCTCTGGCCTGCCACTGTGGCCGTATAGGGATTGACGTATAGACTCTTGTCCCCCCTCTGTAGCTGTACCACATAGTTTCTAGTGGTATCACTCGGTACAGTTATGCGAGCGACAGCATCGTCCTCTAAGGTGCGATTAATACGCTCAACCACTTCGCTAGGCTCTAACCTAGCTTGTACCGGTGGGTCGGAAACGAAGTAGAGCTGCGGACTAGCTAGCTCGCGACACTCGTCCTCAAAGACTAGTATAGCCCCCGTTAGACAGATGAGAGAGATCAGTAGGCCAATAGCAAGGCCTAGAATCTGATGAATGCGAAAGAATACTTTTTTCATATATGGTCTAAGTTTGTACATACTACTAGGCCGTTGGACAACAGCCTAACTTCAAGGTTTAATCAAGGCGAATAGCAGATAACTAAAAAGCCCCCCGAGAGTAGTATATCTCGGAGAGCTTACGATGTCTAGTGCTGCAATCCTCTGCTACCTCTAGCCTAGATAAGGCTTGAGAGGCTGGCATTTGTCGCTTTGACGTAGGCGCTTGATGGCCTTCTCTTTGATCTGGCGGACACGTTCACGAGTCAGCCCAAACTGATCGCCAATCTCCTCGAGCGTCATCTCTTGATTGCCACCGATGCCGAAGAAGAGTTTCACGATCTCTGCCTCACGCTCTGTAAGCGTAGAGAGTACACGATCGATCTCTCTAGCAAGAGATTCGTTCATTAGAGAGCGGTCTGCATTGGGAGCATCGTCATTGACTAGCACATCTAACAGACTGTTGTCTTCGCCCTCTACGAATGGAGCATCTACAGAGATATGACGCCCAGACACTTTGAGAGTATCGGAGATCTTATCCTCTGCAATATCGAGCTCCTGAGCTAGCTCTGCGGACGATGGACGGCGCTCATTCTCCTGCTCAAACTTAGATAGAGCTTTGGTGATTTTGTTGAGCGTACCAACTTGGTTGAGGGGCAGACGCACAATACGTGATTGCTCGGCTAGAGCTTGTAGGATAGACTGACGAATCCACCAAACGGCATAGGAGATGAACTTGAAACCACGTGTTTCGTCGAACTTCTCAGCCGCCTTGATCAGCCCGAGATTACCCTCATTGATCAAGTCAGGTAAGCTCAGCCCTTGGTTTTGGTACTGCTTGGCCACAGAAACGACGAAGCGCAAATTGGCACGTGTCATCTTCTCTAGAGCTTTACGATCGCCTCGCTTAATGGCTTGTGCCAGTTCGACTTCTTCCTCAATCGTGATGAGTTCCTCACGACCAATCTCTTGGAGGTATCGGTCGAGAGAGGCGCTCTCTCTGTTGGTTATCGACTTAGAAATTTTAAGTTGTCTCATCTGAATCCTATAAATCTTTACACGTATAGAACCGCAAAGGTACACACTTTGTTTCGATGTGTCAAATACTCACTATAAGTGATAATCATAGTCACTAGAGGGCATTTACCCCATTTGTGTGGCAGGCATCAAGACAATCTCAGCAGGTCTATCATGGTCGTCAAGGGTAGAGCTGGAGTCGCCCCTATCTCCGAGGCACAGTAAAGCATTGCATGGCCAGCATAGGCCAACATGGGCAAGTCATTTGCCCCATCACCCACGACGAGCATCTGGTCTAGTGAAACATAACGTTCTCTGGCGATTGTCTGTACTAACCGAGCCTTAGCCTCGGCATCTACTATCTCCCCCGAGAATTGCCCCGTCAGCTCCCCACCAGAGAAGCTCGGAGAGGAGGCGTAGTAATGGTCGTAAGTGAGGCGGTCTTGCAGAGCTTGGCAGAAGATATCGTAGTTGCTCGTCACGATATCGAGCGGCAAGCCACAATCCGCAAGCCAACGATAAAAGGCCTCAATGCCAAGGGCGAGTCGAGCTGACCGAGCTGTCGCCTCGAGCAGATCTCGCTTGGTTCCAGCGAGCATACGTGTACGCTGACGAAAGCTATCCTCAAAATTGATTGCCCCTAACATAGCCTGCTGGGTAATCTTCTCAAAAGCTTGGCCTAGGCCTACCTGCCTAGCCAGCGACACAAGCAACTCGTCCTGTAGAAGTGTACCATCAAGATCGGAAACAACATGGGCAATAGGGTGCTGCGCTTGGGCACTAGGGTAATAGACGACAGCTCCATAGCTACGCACGAGAGGCAATAGCTGCGTAAGACGGTCGAGACGCTGCCCAATGCTCTCTGGCGCTTCTCGCGGTAGTTGTAGCTCTAGAATCGAAATACACGTCTGGGGGGCGTGTGGTAGCTGTGGATCTAGCTCTGTAAGATGCCCAAACGATTGCTCTGGGTCAATAAAGCAACGTGTGATATAGACCAAGTCATCTCGATCTATACCACACGTCCTCAAACATCTTTTGAGTATTGATGTGATCGCCTCTACCGATAGGCCTGAGGCTATGTATATATGCTCTCGAGAGAGTGTAGGAGAGAGCTCCAACCCGATACTAACGTCCCGTATGCCCAAATCCGCCTGCTCCTCTATCGCTTGCCTCTAGAGCCTCCACCTCAAGCCACTCAGCCTGCTCATGTTTGGCAATCACAAGCTGGGCGATACGCTCCCCGTCCTTGATTTCAAAGGCTTCACCAGAGAGATTAACCAAAATGATGCCGATCTCTCCCCTATAGTCTGCGTCAATCGTCCCCGGGCTATTGAGCACGGTAATGCCGTGCTTCAGCGCCAAGCCACTACGAGGCCTTACTTGTGCTTCGTAGCCCACGGGCAACTCTATGAACAGCCCAGTTGGGACTACTATACGAGCAAGCGGAGCGAGGACGATGCTCTGCTCTAGATTGGCACGCAGATCCATACCGGCTGCCGCATTGGTTGCATATTGTGGCAGTGCATGCCTCGAGCGATTGATGATTTTGACTATCATGATCTGTCTATTTCTTGATTATGGTTCCTGCCAGTCGCCTTCTTCCTTAATCAACTCAATGAGCTGATCCACGGCCTCGGCCTGATCAACACCTCGACGGATACAAGTCTGTCCCTTGTAGAGATCAATCTTGCCGGGAGCCGCTCCCACATAGCCATAGTCAGCATCTGCCATTTCGCCGGGGCCATTAACGATACAACCCATGATGCCTATCTTCAGACCCTTGAGGTGAGAAGTAGCAGCCTTCACACGGGCGATTGTTTCTTGCAGATTGTAGAGTGTACGACCGCATCCGGGGCAGCTGATAAACTCTGTTTTGCTCATTCTTAGGCGAGTAGCCTGTAGAATGCCTAGCTGTGTCTTAGCCATATCTTCGTCCGATATGCCATCAGCCAAGAGGCACAGCCCATTACCCCAACCGTCTAGCAAGATCGTACCAGCATCTGCCGCGGCTTGCAAACGGAAGAGAGTGACATCATTGGTACGATAGTGGTGGCTCAACACAATAGGATTGTTCAGTCCGGCTCTTCTCAGTAGAGTAAAACCAAGACGCCACTCGGCAGCCACGTTGGAGCCAGGGCTATCCAAGAGGACAATAGTCTTAGGATTATCTTTTAACTTCTGGATAAGCTCGTCTGTAATGCTATAACAATCGGCCTTGATATAAGCTAACTCATCAACTTTAGCACCGTCTTTGCTGTACAGATACCCGTCAGTTCCGAGGCTATAGTCAGCTTGCACCAGCTCTGCTGAGGTATCAGACTTCAGTGCGTTGGGGCTAATCACAATGGGGAGATTGCCTCCGCCTACGAGTTTGCCTACGGCAATACTCTTGGCTCTTGCCTGATCACGTAGCTGATTGTACTCCTCCCAAGAGGGCAGAACTTCCTCGGCTAAGCCAAGCGGCGTGCGTGAAGCTATATAATCTACAAGAGCCTTCCCTACGGGAATCTCGAACTCTGGGTCTTCGCTTAGAGATACTCGAATGGTATCCCCTATCCCATCAGCCAGAAGAGAACCAATACCTACTGCACTCTTGATTCGTCCATCTTCGCCCTCTCCAGCTTCCGTCACGCCTAAGTGCAAAGGGTAGGCAGGATAGCCACATTCGTCCAAGCGACGCACCAGCAAGCGCACGGCAGCCGTCATGACGAGTGTATTGGAGGACTTCATCGAGATAACAATTCGATCGAAGTTGTGCGCACGACATACGTCTAGATACTCTAGGCAGCTCTGTACCATGCCCTCTGGCGTATCTCCGTAAAGCATCACCATGCGCTCGGAGAGTGAACCATGATTGACGCCAATGCGAATCGTGCGACCAAGCTCCTTGGCACGCTCAACGAATGCGCCAAAGCGCTGCTCTACCTTCTCATGCATCTGTCGATACAGCTCGTCCGTCCACTCACGAGGAGTAGCAGTCTTGGTATCAACATAGTTGCCGGGATTGACCCGAACCTTCTCAATATGCTCTAGGGCTTCATCGGCGGCTGTAGGGTTGAAATGAATGTCAGCGATCAAAGGAGTACTATACCCTAGAGCATCGATACCGGCACGTATATTGGCTAGGTTGGCTGCTTCCTTGCGCCCTTGGGCTGTATAGCGGATATAATCTGCACCAGCCTCTATGATACGCTTTGCTTGAGCTACGGCGGCTTCTGTGTCAAGCGTAGAAACATTAGCCATCGACTGCAGGCGAATAGGATTGTCTTTGCCCAGCGGACGAGTACCGATGAAGACCTCTACCGATGGGCGACGTCGATACACGCAGGGAGTACTATAAGTGCTCGTATATAAATCTGACATAATGAATGTTTTGTCTAAGTGAAAAGCCGAGGGGAGTCGCTGCGACTTCCCTCGGCTTTTCAACAATCTTGTAGACCTATTAGTTCGTTTTGTACTTGAACTGAACAGTCTTTAGCTCTTCGTTGGCCTTGATAACCTTGTTTTTGAGCGACTCCTTGAAGTTCTCAAGACGCTGATACAGATCGGGGTTATCCGTGGCCATCATCTGCACGGCAAGGATAGCTGCATTCTCTGCTCCATTAATCCCCACAGTGGCTACGGGAATGCCCGGAGGCATCTGTACGATCGCCAGCAGAGCATCGATACCCTCTAGTGTAGACTTAACTGGAACACCGATTACTGGAATCGAAGTCATCGAAGCAATCACACCACATAGGTGCGCAGCCATACCAGCCGCGGCGATGATCACCTTGATGCCTCTCTCCTTAGCACCCTTGGCAAAATGCTCAACCTCCGCAGGTGTGCGGTGAGCCGAGAGGGCAAGGATCTCGAAAGGGATCTCTAGCGAATCCAGACGTGCAGCAGCTTTCTCCATGATTGGGAGATCGCTCGTGCTACCCATGATAATGCTTACTACTGGCTTCACGTGATTATCCTCCGATTAGCTTGATATAGTCGTCTGCCGAGAGTAGACCGTCTAGATCCTCAATGTTGGCAGGCTTGAGCTTGATGATCCAACCCTTACCGTAGGGATCTTCGTTCACTAGCTCTGGGTGCTCCTCTAGCTCAGCGTTGAGTTCTAGGACTTCTCCCTCTAGAGGTAGCATCAGATCCGATACAGTCTTCACGGCTTCAATAGAGCCGAAGACTTCTTCTGCGTTTAGCGTTTCGCCTTCTGTGGTTACGTCTACGTAAACGATTTCGCCGAGTTCACCCTGAGCGTAGTCGGTGATACCAATGTAGACCACATCGCCCTCGGCGCGTGCCCACTCATGATCTTTGGTGTACTTCAGTTCCTTAGGAGTATTCATACAACACGTTTATAAAGGTTGATAATTGATGAAAAATTGTCTACAGCAAAGATAAGCAAGTTTTTTGATCAACAAGCCAATCTTTGGAGCTATTCTACCTCGTGTAGAGCCACCTAGTGAAAGCATTTGAGCATGAAAACTCCTAAGAAAGGCATGAACCCTCAACATAACTAATAATCTCGTCTAGCTCGCTGGGGGCAAACCACCTAATCTCGGCATCTCTCTGCCACCATGTGAGCTGCTTGCGCGCGTAAATCCTACTATTGCGCTGAATCTGTCGCTTAGCTTCGTCCAAGTCAATCGCCCCATCGAAGTAGGCGAATAGCTCTTTGTAACCAACCGTATTGAGAGCATTGAGCTGGCGATAGGGGTAGACAGCCCTAGCCTCCTGATCCAACCCCGAGGCGAACATCTGCTCCACACGCAGGTTGATGCGCTCGTAGAGATCTTCTCTCGGGCGATTGAGCCCAATCTTGATGATTTCGAAGGGGCGCTCTCGCCTCTGCCCCGTATGGTAGGAGCTAAAAGGTCGGCCCGTAGACAAACAAACCTCTAGGCCATGCAAGACACGTTTGTAGTTCTGTTTGTCCACACGATCGTAATAAACAGGGTCAAGCTCCCTAAGCTGCGCCAAAATTGGCTCTAGACCCTCCTCCTCATAGCGCCGATACACCATGTCTCTAACCTCTGGATCGACATCAGGCATATCGTCTATCCCATGGCAAACAGCATCGATATACATCATCGAGCCGCCACTCAAGATCACATACTCGTGAGAGGAGAAGAGCTGCTCGAGTAGAGCCAGTGCCTCTTGCTCATAGAGGCTAGCACTATAAGGCTGATGAATGCTGCGTGCACCTATAAGAAAATGCTCAGCTGCACCAAGCTCCGAGGAGCTTGGTGCAGCTGTCCCTATCGGGATCTCTCTATAGATCTGGCGAGAGTCTGCCGACACTATGGGCGCAGAGAAGTGCCCAGCAAGGCGTAGACTGAGCTCTGTTTTGCCCACACCTGTAGGCCCCAGCAAGACGATCAGTTTACCCACAGCGGCAAAGAGGCTCTAGTATAGCGACTCGGCATCGGGCACATCTAGCCCATCAAACCCCTCTGGGTCTAGCTCATCTAGGTCAATCTCTCCGTCGCCAAAGAGATCATCATCTAGAGCAAATGGCGAGTTGGCAGCTCCCCCAATGCTTCTTGTCTCGGCAAACTCTAGGCTTGAGGTTTGCTCTGGTGCTTTACCTTCGGATAGAGTAACGACAGGTTTATCGAGCGTTTCGCCGGGAATCAACTCTACCAGCTCCATAAAGAATGCACGCTCGGAAAGCATATCAAAAACGAATAGCAGCCTCTGCCCCTTATCCTCGAGTAGCTCATCTAGCTTAGTCTCACCCATCAGGTAGGTATCGTACTCCGATCCCATACCCATATCCATTAGGGTAATCTCCTGCCCCTTATTCCAATCCTCATCACAGAGGTAGAAAGTCGTCATCTCGGACGGGCTATACCCCACAGATTTGAGGATAAAATCGTTAAGCTCCAAGAAAGTAGCCTCGGAGTCGATCTGTATTTCTCTGCGGAAAAAGTCATTCTCGTCCGAGAGCATCAAAAAGCGGTAAATCATATCTCTTAATTATTGCACTACTACCGAGTGCTTAGTTTATGTTCCGAATGTAGGACAAAGATAAGAAAGTGTCTTTACCCAAATATGGGTTAAGGAGAATTGAGCCAGAGAGCTTAGCCTCGAGGTCTAACGCTTCATCGCACGATCCATCTCTCGGCGATCGTCACGCTCCTTCATCGAGGCTCGTTTGTCGTACTGCTTCTTACCTCTAGCGGGGGCAATCTCCATCTTGGCTAGACCTCGCTCGTTGATGAAGATCTTGGTGGGCACAATCGTTACACCGGGAGTCTGTACATACTCTTGTAGACGTTTGAGTTCCTTACGATTGAGTAGGAGCTTGCGCTCTCGAGTAGCCTTATGGTTGTTGTACGAGCCATACGAATACTCTGTGATGCTCGCATTCTTGAGCCAAAGCTCTCCATTGTGGAAGTAACAGAATGCCTCCACCAAGCTAGCCTTACCCTGACGAATGGATTTAATCTCCGTGCCCACGAGTACCATACCCGCAGTATAGAAATCCAGCAGTTCATAGTCGAAGCTAGCTCTCTTATTTTTGATGATGATATTCTTATTGATCTTATCTTTCTTATTAGTCTTCATTGTCTTAGTCGTTATTGCGGAGCTTTGCGCCAGAGCGATAGCGCCAGCAAGATGAATACGAAGTTGGGGAGCCAAGCAGCCAACCAAGGAGGCATAGCTCCACTATTGGCATAGGTCGTAGAGATGGAGGAGAAGAGGATATAGCCCGCACACATACCAATGCCGATAGCGATGTTAATCCCCATACCATTCTTCACTTTCTTAGCCGAGAGCACCGCCCCAATGAAAGTTAGAATGAAAGCAGAGAATATAGCTGCGTAGCGCTTGTGTAGCTCGATGGCGAATAGCTTAGCATTGTCTACCCCTCGCTCACTCTGTCGCTCTACATATAGTGATAGCTCAGGGCTAGTCATCGTTTCGACGTCTTTCTCCGAAACAAGGAAGTCCGAGGGAGCTATGGGGATAATGGTATCCATCTCCGAACCGACCTTGGCCGTTTCTTTGCCGTCCTCAAAATCTCTAATTCGATAGCTATATATCGTCCACCGCCCAAGCGTATCGTAGTAAGCTCGCTGAGCCGTTAGGCGAGAGCGTAGCTCACGTCCCTCGAATCGATCAAGTGCTAGGTCATAGCCCGTCTTATCATTGGCGTTGAAAGACTTGATAAAAAGGAAAACATCTTTCTCCACCTCTAGCTGTACACTCTCGGCATACTCAACTTTTTTATTCTTGACATAGGCATTCTCAAAGGCTTGTCGCTGCTTGGTACTGGGCGGAATAATGTAGTTGTTGAGCACAAACGTAACGGCAGCTATGACCGTGGCCGAAACGATATAAGGGCGTAGCAACCGCTTAAAGCTCATACCACTGGCCAGCATTGCGATAATCTCCGAGTTTTCCGCCAGTTTGGTCGTAAAGAAAATCACGGAGATGAAGACGAAAAGCGGGCTAAAGAGATTGGCGTAGTAGGGAATGAAGTTGAGATAGTAATGAAACACAATCTCGTAGAGCGAAACCTCTGGCTTGAGAAAATCGTTGATCTTCTCATTGACATCGAAGACAATCGCAATGGAGAGTATGAGAGCAATACTGAAGACGAACGTACCCAAAAAGGTCTTGATGATATACCAATCGACACGCCCTAGCCAAGGCACACGTCCTGTGCGCTTGACCTGAGCAATGGGCTCAGGTGAGGCTACATCGTCGCAGCTCCTGACGTGCGTCTGCTCCTCTATCGGCATTTCGTTCTCGTACATATCTCAGCAATGGCTTTATAGTCGGTTGTCCATACGTCTGACCATGACCTCCTTCCACTGAAGGAAATCCCCCTGCAAGATATGCTCCCGTGCCTCACGCATCAAACGCAGATAGAAGGCCAGATTGTGGATTGAGGCAATCTGCAGCCCCAAGATCTCATCGGCTTTGATCAGATGGTGCAAATAGGCCAACGTGTACTGGCTATCGACAAACGAATAGCCCTCCGGGTCAATCGGGCTAAACTCTCGTGCCCACTTGGCATTGCGGATATTGATCGTGCCACGGCTGGTGAATAGCTGTCCGTTGCGTCCGTTGCGTGTAGGCATGATGCAGTCGAACATGTCCACACCACGAGCGATATTCTCCAGCAGATTAATTGGTGTACCGACCCCCATCAAGTAGCGAGGGCGATCCTGAGGGAGTATGCTATTGGTCAGCTCCACCATCTCGTACATCTTCTCTGTAGGCTCTCCCACTGCTAGACCACCGATAGCATTACCCTCAGCCCCGAGCGAGGCAATATGCTCGGCCGCTCGGCGGCGCAAATCTGGGTAGACACAGCCCTGCACAATGGGGAATAGGCTCTGGTGATAGCCGTACTTGGGCTCCGTTTCTCGCACACGCTTGAGGCATCGAGCAAGCCATCTCTCGGTTAGTGCTAGTGACCGCTCTGCATACTTGTAGTCTGCATCTCCCGGGCAACACTCATCGAAAGCCATAATGATATCAGCCCCGATTGTGCGCTCTATATCCATCACACGCTCGGGAGTGAATAGGTGCTTGGAGCCATCTATATGAGAGCGGAAGGTTACCCCCTCCTCCGTGATCTTGCGATTGTCTGCCAGACTAAAAACCTGATAGCCCCCACTGTCTGTAAGGATAGGGCCACTCCAGCTGTTGAATTTGTGCAGACCACCAGCTTGCTCCAGTATCTCTAGTCCCGGACGCAGGTATAGGTGATAAGTATTGCCAAGTATAATTTGGGCCTTGATGTCGTCTTTGAGCTCTGGCATATGCACAGCCTTGACCGAGCCCACAGTACCCACGGGCATAAATATAGGGGTCTGGATCACACCGTGATCCGTGGTGATCTCTCCTGCTCGTGCCGAGGAATTGGGGCAACAGTGTTGTACCTTGAAGGTAAGCATCTAAATATCCTTATAATGAATGTCTATCTATAAACAATCTACAAAGATAAACATTCGGACGCAATGCTATTCTCCAGCATAGCAAGTGCACATTCCTCCTTCCAGCGCAACAATGTTGATCTAAGTTAGTCCTAAAACTTGGCTTGGCGTTAGGTATCCTAGCCGTTTTCTGGGTCTTCGATTA
>NZ_JRAR01000067.1:0-243 GCF_000768935.1 Porphyromonas sp. COT-290 OH860
TACTACACTTCTGTAATTGTCAATATCAAATATCTCAAAGATCTCTTATGGCGCTTTTCGCAGGTCTCCCCGCTCAAGCTATCTTAAGTTTTTTCTCCCGAAACCGCCGCTCTCGCTAGAGAGGCGCCATCTCTCTCGTTTGCGGTTGCAAAGATAGAGCAAAACTTTATTACAAACCAAATATTACAGCAAAATATTTTTACTACACTCCACTAAAACACAAACAAAACAATAAATATCAAA
>NZ_JRAR01000068.1:0-784 GCF_000768935.1 Porphyromonas sp. COT-290 OH860
GCAAGCATTGATTTGGCGGAGAAAGGAGTGCTTCATACGGTCGCGACGAACCTGAGTATATACTTGTAGGAAGCTCGGAGCTTGTTCGGTTGGTTTGGTTGCCATGTCGATACAGTTAATTGCATATTAAAGATATTAATAATCAGAGATATATGCAGAACATCTAACCGAAAACAGGCAAAATGCCGTGCAACGGTCTCTAGAGGTTACCGACATCGTACAGCTCTCCGACATCATTGAGATACCGACCAAGTGGCTACATGATAAGTATGCCATACCTATGGCCGAGGAGGGCGAGGAGATTGCCCGCAGACAACCAGCTATGCCCATGCTCCCCGATTATGGGATGACCGTAGAGGAGGAAGAAGAGGAGGGCAAGACCCTATCGGAGGTGTACGAGCTCAATAAAGCCTTCCGAGAGTCCAAGAGCTATGCCGATTTCGCTCGACAAGCCAAGGAGATCACCACCACATACAATGATAAGTGGCAGCGCACCGAGTACAATACCGCCCTCAACTGTGCAGAGGCGGCAAGCAACTATCGGGAGCTTAAGCGCAAGCAGCAGCTATTCCCCTACTGGGAGTATAAGACCGTCGGGGATAGTAAGGTCAGACAAGAGCATCAGGAGCTAGACGGAATAATCCTGCCCAACAATGACCACTTATGGAACGAGATATATCCCCCTAATGAGACCGTTGCACGGCATTTTGCCTGTTTTCGGTTAGAAACGTTGTATATATCTCTGATTATTACTATCTTCAGTATGTAATTAACTGTATCGACA
>NZ_JRAR01000069.1:0-1793 GCF_000768935.1 Porphyromonas sp. COT-290 OH860
GGGGGATAGTATTCAAGGCTCCCAAAGCGGCTCAAACACTCAAAAAACACCGAGAAAGATACAAGAACCTTTGAGCGGCGCATTGCGCAATAGTCTCCGATGAGGAAATCCTCAGCATCGCCAATAAAGACTTTGGGCTAAAACGCTTGGAGTTGGTGCGTGACATTTTCATCTTCTCTTGCTTCACAGGGCTGGCTTATATCGATGTGGCCAATCTCACGCCCGACCACATCGTCACGATGGGCGATAAGCAGTGGATTATGACGCAGCGTCAGAAAACCAGTATTTCGACGAATGTCCTCCTCCTCGACATCCCCAAGAGCATCATCGGAAAGTATGGCGAGCAGACTTATCGTGATGGCAAACTTTTCCCGATTTTGTCGAACCAAAAGACAAACTCCTATCTCAAAAGAGATTGCCGACCTCTGTGGCATCAAGAAAAACTTGACCTTCCACCTCGCTCGTCACACCTTTGCGACGATGTCGCTCTCCAAAGGTGTGCCTATCGAAAGCGTGTCGAAGATGTTAGGGCATACCAACATCAAGACCACACAAATCTATGCCCGTATCACCAACAAGAAGATTGAACATGATATGGAGCAGCTCGCAGGCAAGCTCGATAAGTTCAACTCGGCGATGGGCATCGCTAAATAATGCTTGTATCACCCTAAAATCAGAAGAAATTATGAATCAGACCAAGAAAGAGCTTTCTTACTTCCGCCTGAAGTTAGAAACCTTCCTCAGTGATTATCACCCCGAGTTAATGACCGACACCGCTTTTATTGTCGCTCGTGCCGATGCTGCCCTTACGGTTTACGCTGATGCCGTGGCACAGGGCTTCTCCCACCTCGAAGCCGAGGCGATGTCCAGCGAAGTTCTCTACCAAGGACTACACTTCTCTAAGCACAACACCCTCGTGTCTATCTTAGAGAATGAGTTCAGCGAGGAACTACCCGAACTACTACCCGAAGAGTTGGCTCCCATTCTGCTTGGCAATAAGTTTATCCAAGATGTATTCGCCAAGTACGACCTCACGGACGACTTTGACAGCAGCACAGAGTACGACCTGCTCTACACCGAACTCATAGGCACGATTGTCGAGCTTATCGAAAACAGCAACTTGCCTACGGTGAAGAAGGCGGATACATCGAAGTAACAAGTAACTATCCTATCGGGAGCATTTTAGAGTTTCAAGAGCGAGTCCAAGATAGTCCGCCCCACACGCCAAGGGGCAAGCCCTCGTCTTTGGTGGGCGGACTATCTTGGACTCGCTCTTGAAACTCTAAAATGCTCCCAGATATGAATACTCAAGTTATGAATCACGATGTACACAGCCCTATCTTCATTCGGGCGAAGTCTACTAACGATAAGCCACAGACAGCCAAGCCTGCCCGTAGCATCGACTGGCGACGCATCATCGAGCTGACGTTTCTGCTCTCGCTCGTGGTCGCAGCCGTCTACTTCATCGCCAAGCTCGTTACGCCTCAAGTCGTAACCGTCATTGGCATCTTCGTGGGCTTCTTGGTACTGCGGTTCGTGGTAAAGACCATTCTGCAAATCACATTCACCATCCTCGGCTATCTATTCTGGCTAGCCATCTTGGCGGCAATACTGATTTGCATCTTCTAATCTTAGATAATCATCTTGACGGGTGGCGGGCTCTTTTTTGTTTCCCACTCTTAGGCCTTGCACTTCTTGTACTTTCCATTTTCTAACGCAACACTATGGTTATAAGAACGACAGGTGGCGGGCTAGCCCGCCACCTGTCAAAAATCGTTCATAGCTTTGATGTT
>NZ_JRAR01000007.1:0-73005 GCF_000768935.1 Porphyromonas sp. COT-290 OH860
CAGCCTTGCGACTAACTCCCCCTCTACAAAAAACTGGCGGCTACCTACTCTCCCACTAGACGCAGTACCATCGGCACAATTGGGCTTAACTTCTCTGTTCGGAATGGGAAGAGGTGGAACCCCAACGTTATAACCACCAAAATGTCAATTTCTAGCGACCATCGACTAATAAGAAAACTAAACTAACTAAAAAGCTTAGCACGTATGCAAACCTGAAGCGCAAAAATTTCGGGCTATTAGTACTACTCGGCTTTGATGTCACCATCTTTACACCTGTAGCCTATCAAGGTCATCGTCTATAACCACCCTTATAAGGAGATCTAATCTTGAGGTGAGCTTCGTACTTAGATGCTTTCAGCACTTATCTCGACCCAACGTAGCTACTCGGCAGTGCCCCTGGCGGAACAACCGATAAACCAGTGGTTAGTCCATCACGGTCCTCTCGTACTAGTGACAGGTCCTCGCAAATCTCCTACGCCCACAACAGATAGAGACCGAACTGTCTCACGACGTTCTGAACCCAGCTCGCGTGCCACTTTAATGGGCGAACAGCCCAACCCTTGGGACCTTCTCCAGCCCCAGGATGTGACGAGCCGACATCGAGGTGCCAAACCGCTCCGTCGATATGAGCTCTTGGGAGCGATCAGCCTGTTATCCCCGGAGTACCTTTTATCCTTTGAGCGATGGCCCTTCCATACGGAACCACCGGATCACTATGCTCTAGTTTCCTACCTGTGCGACTTGTTTGTCTCCCAGTCAAGCACCCTTGTGCCATTACACTCTACGACCGGTTACCAATCGGCCTGAGGGTACCTTTAGAAGCCTCCGTTACGCTTTTGGAGGCGACCACCCCAGTCAAACTACCCACCATGCAGTGTCCTCAGTTCTCCGAGTTAGAACCCAAATAACAAAAGGGCCGTATTTCAACAGCGACTCCACGAATACTAGCGTACCCGCTTCTTAGTCTCCGGCCTATCCTACACATCTGTTATCCAAATTCAATGCAAAGCTATAGTAAAGGTTCACGGGGTCTTTTCGTCCCGTTGCGGGTAATCGGCATCTTCACCGATACTACAATTTCACCGAGCTCGCGGTTGAGACAGTGCCCAGATCGTTACACCATTCGTGCAGGTCGGAACTTACCCGACAAGGAATTTCGCTACCTTAGGACCGTTATAGTTACGGCCGCCGTTTACTGGGGCTTCAATTCAATGCTTCTCTTGCGATGACATCTCCTCTTAACCTTCCAGCACCGGGCAGGTGTCAGGCTGTATACTGCATATTGCTATTTCGCACAGCCATGTGTTTTTGTTAAACAGTCGCCTGGGCCTATTCTCTGCGGCTCCCATTGCTGAGAGCGTCCTTTTTCCCGAAGTTACAGGACTATTTTGCCTAGTTCCTTAACCGCGAATCACTCGAGCGCCTTAGTATACTCAACCCAACCACCTGTGTCGGTTTAGAGTACGGGTAATTATACAATATGCTTAGCGGGTTTTCTAGGGAGCCTGATTACGTCCATATCTCTTCGTGCATGCACTCCGAGTACTATCAGGTTCGACTCTCAGGGCGGATTTGCCTACCCCAATCAACATCTACACCCTTCAACCAGCTATTCCGTCAGCTGGCAGGACTGTCACTTCTCCGTCACCACATCGCTCATATAATTAGTACCGGAATATTAACCGGTTCATCCATCGGGTACGCCGTTCGGCTATCCCTTAGGGCCCGACTAACCCTGATCCGATTAGCGTTGATCAGGAAACCTTGGTCTTTCGGCGAGGAGGTTTCTCACCTCCTTTATCGTTACTTATACCTACATTTGCTTTTCTAGAAGCTCCAACCTGAGTTGTCCTCAGATCTTCTGCGCCGCTAGAATGCTCCCCTACCGATATTATTAATATCCCACAGCTTCGGTAAATAGCTTATGCCCGATTATTATCCACGCCAAAGCACTCGACTAGTGAGCTGTTACGCACTCTTTAAATGAATGGCTGCTTCCAAGCCAACATCCTAGCTGTCTTAGCACCTTGACTTCGTTTATTCAACTTAGCTATTATTTCGGGACCTTAGCCGATGGTCTGGATTCTTCTCCTCTCGGACATGGACCTTAGCACCCATGCCCTCACTCCTTGTCTTAACTTATACGCATTCGGAGTTTGTCTGGACTTGATAGCCGGTGAAAGCCTCGCATCCAATCAGTCGCTCTACCTCGTATAAGAAACAACAAAGGCTGCACCTAAATGCATTTCGGGGAGTACGAGCTATCTCCAAGTTTGATTAGCCTTTCACCCCTACCCTCAGTTCATCCGAAAGCTTTTCAACGCTTACCGGTTCGGTCCTCCAGTTGGTTTTACCCAACCTTCAACCTGACCAAGGGTAGATCACTTGGTTTCGCGTCTACTCCCACTGACTATGCGCCATTTAAGACTCGCTTTCGCTTCGGATACGTGACTAATATCACTTAACCTCGCCAGTGAAAGTAACTCGTAGGTTCATTATGCAAAAGGCACGCAGTCACACCATACATTGATGCTCCTACCGCTTGTAGGCAGACGGGTTCAGGGTCTATTGCACTCCTCTGTTCGAGGTTCTTTTCACCTTTCCCTCACGGTACTGGTTCACTATCGGTCTCTCGGGAGTATTTAGCCTTAGCGGATGGGCCCGCCAGATTCACACAGGATTACTCGTGTCCCGCGCTACTCAGGATACCACTAACAATAAATTCAATTGTCGAATACGCAGCTTTCATGCTCTACGGCCTACCTTTCCAAGTAGTTCTTCTAATCGAATATATCATACAGCGTGGTCCTACAACCCCAGTAATGCCGAAACATTATTGGTTTGGGCTAATCCCCGTTCGCTCGCCACTACTAAGGGAATCACTTTTGTTTTCTTCTCCTATGGGTACTTAGATGTTTCAGTTCCCCACGTTCGCTCACCGCTCTGCGGTGTAGTACATCTTCAATGTACTGGGTTGCCCCATTCGGAAATCTGCGGATCTAATCGTATGTGCCGATCCCCACAGCTTATCGCAGCTTATCACGTCCTTCTTCGCCTCCGAGAGCCTAGGCATCCACCGTCTGCCCTTATCTATTTTGCGCCGTATGTACACAACTAAATATGTACACGGTTTGTATACTTGCTAATTATTTTGCTCTACAGTTGTTTTCGTTTTCTTATTAATCATGTCAATGATCGCCCGACTAAGCTCTAGGCTTCGTCTGTAGTGCAACAAACAACCCTGCGGTCGTTCATCGTTTTAGTCCTTCTTCCAAGACCGACACTCTCGCTCGAGTGACGCCGTTTGTCTCGTTTGCGGTTGCAAAGATAGAACACTTTTTATTTATCAACCAAATCTAACAGCAAAATATTTTTGGACAACTGACAGTTAGGGGTNCGCCGTTTGTCTCGTTTGCGGTTGCAAAGATAGAACACTTTTTATTTATCAACCAAATCTAACAGCAAAATATTTTTGGACAACTGACAGTTAGGGGTATCAGACTACACATCTATTTATTAAATACTAAGCACTTACAAAACAACAAAAAATTTTTATCTCAATTACCAAATTTACTTGAAAACTAAAAAGAAGTTACAAAAGAACACGGCAAGGAATGCCTGCGCATACACAGCAAATAGCACAAAAAACAAAGACAAATCAGCAAAACAAGCAGGGGAAACAGAAGAAACACCCCTCTGCAAGATTAACAGCCCCCCATATGTAATACGGTATAGAGGAAATAGCGTACTCCCACCTAGGGCAAGAGAAAAAGAATGGGAGCCTAACCCAAAGTAATTTGGCTACAGCCCCCACTTTTCTGTACTCTATCCTACCCTATCCCTTGATCATCTTACCCACGAGATACGGACAGCAGTATTCGATTAGGTCGAGAACTAGCTCGAAGCCTTCGCTACCGCCGTAGTACGGGTCGGGAACATGATCCCGAAGGGGATTGGGCGCCCAATCCGTTAGGATGCTGATCTTGCCTGCAGCCTCTTCGGTCGGTGCTCGCTCGAGGAGTGTGCGCCTATTAGCTTCGTCCATACCTATAATATAGTCATAGTGGAAGAAGTCTTCATACCTCAGGGGGCGGCTGAGCGAGAGGAGGTCATACCCCCTGCGTGCTGCGTGGGCACGCATTCTGCTATCAGCTCGCTCGCCCTCGTGATGGGCCGAAGTGCCAGCCGAGTCAATCTCGAATCGCTCAGCCAAGCCCTCATGCTCAATGTAATGCAGGAACACACCCTCAGCCGATGGCGAACGGCAGATATTCCCTAAACACACAAACAGTACTTTAATCTTTTCTTGGCTCATCGTAACTCCTCTACTTATAATTCATCCATCTCCACAACTCCCTGAGCGATGGTTTCTTGCCATACATCAGGATACCGACACGGTAAATTTTGGCACCAAAGTAGGTAAGTAGTATAGAGAGCCCAAAGAGCAATACAAGGCTAAGGATCTGCTCCCAGAGAGGGACGTCGTAGGCGAGGCGTGACATCATTACTATGGGCGAAGTAAACGGAATGAGCGAGGTCCAGAATGCCAGATTGCCCTCGGGGTTCTCGGCCGCAGCCATACCCACATAGAGAGAGAAGACCATAATCATCGTTACGGGGAGCATCAGCTGGCCTGCATCCTCGTCGCTCGAAACGGAAGACCCCAGCGCTGCCAATACAGAAGCATAGAGCAGGTACCCCCCAATGAAGAACAGCACGAAGAACACAATCATCTGGAAGAAGTTAATCCCCTGCATGACACCGAAGATATCCGAGGCCGCTTGTAGCTCACTTGCCGATAGGCTACCACTACTCTGTGCTGCGGCCAAGGCCTCGGGGCTGTACAAATCGCCTATTAGGAAGAATTGAGCAGCTAGGCCAATACCAATAAGGGCAACTACCCAAATGAAGATTTGCGTTAGCCCCACTAGGCCTATACCGACGATCTTACCCATCATCAACTCGAAGGGGCGAACAGAAGACACCATCACCTCTACGATACGGCTCTTTTTCTCCTCTATGACACTCTGAATAATCATACCTCCATAGAGCATGATGAACATATAACTGACGAAGCTAAGCAACAGCCCAATGACACTAGAAGCTGCCCCCGAGCTCACACTCTCGGCTCCATCTTCGCTCCACTTGTAGGTATTGGCGACGATCTCGACCTTGCTTGTACGGATAATTTCTTTAAGCTCAGGGATATTGTGCGAGGCTATTTTCTGATCCGTCACGTAAGTCGAGAGTAAGCTATTGATATGCCGCTCTAGCCCCGTGGGCAGAGTCTTGAAAGAAAATAGGTTGATTGCCTTGGGAGATACACCTAGATCCTCAGTGATCTCCAGCACAGCTGTGATCTCCTGCTCGCCACCTGCGGAGCGATATTCGTTGGCACTCTTGTCTGCCACGACGAAGCGATACTGCTCCGTATCTTCTAGCAGTGGTGCATATTGCCCCGTGCGGTCGATCACAGCAACGACCTGCTGCTCTCCCGTATCCATCTGACTGAGCAATATGGGGATTGTAGCAATCAGCACAAATACTACGGGCGCAAGCAGAGTAATAAGGATAAAGCTCTTTTTGGCAACACGGGTGATGTACTCTCGCTGGATAACCAGCCCTATTTTACCATAGTTAATCATGGTTCTGCACTGTATTAAGGAAGATCTCATGCATAGATGGGATCTCTTGATGAAACTCTAGGATATTGATATACTCGGGCAGTCGGTTGATGAGCGCTCTATTGCTCTCTCCCTCACGACGCATGAGCTTGAGCACCATTTGTCCTTGATGCAGCCTTGAGCTGATGGGGTCGATGTACTCCAGCTCCTCCTGAGATAGAGCTCTATCTACACGCAGCTCCACGTATGGGCTAGCATATCGGGCACGTATCTCCTCTACTGTGCCACTGAGCACTAGACGAGAGCGATTGATCAGGGCAATGTCGTCGCAGACCTCCTCTACACTCTGCATATTGTGGGTAGAGAAGATGATCGTACGCCCTTGATCCCTAAGTTGTAGGATCTCGCTTTTGAGTAGCTCAGCATTAACAGGGTCGAAGCCACTAAAAGGTTCGTCGAAGATCAATAGGTCGGGTTCGTGTAGGACAGTGCAGATGAATTGCACTTTCTGTTGCATGCCCTTGGAGAGCTCCTCGACCTTCTTATTCCACCAAGGCATAATGTCGAACTTCTCAAACCATTGCTCTAGGCGCTTCTTCGCCTCCGCCTTACTGAGCCCTTTGAGGCGAGAGAGATAAATAGCCTGATCACCCACTTTCATCTTACGGTATAGGCCACGCTCCTCGGGTAGATAGCCGATGCGTGCCACATCATCAGCTTTGAGCGGATGCCCATCGAAAAGGATTGTCCCACTATCTGGAGCTGTGATGCGATTGATGATGCGAATAAGAGAAGTCTTACCCGCACCATTCGGTCCCAGCAAGCCGAAAACACGCCCAGCCTGCACGGACAGACTAACGTCGTCTAGGGCTGTGTGTGCGGCATAATGCTTGCTTACATGCTGTACATCTATAAATGCCATACGTATGATAAGTATTGAATTTGCTGTTGTTTATAGGCGTTATGGCACACAGCTTGGGGGAGAGTACTGAATACCAAAAACAATGCAAGATACACAATTTTCTCTATCTGATTCCGCTCCTGCGTGTTCATTCTCTCCCATTATTCCTGCTCGCATGACGGTGCTTGGCTAAGAAGCGAGATTTATATTTTAGCTCAAATTTCAGAATGTTGATGAGAAAAAGAGAATAGGACAGAGCAAAAATGGCACACGCCGTATTTAGCCCCTAACAGGCTCCACACGGCGCCCAATACTATTTGAGCACTTAGTCCTAGGCCAATGAAAACACCCGCCTAAAATAAAACGAAAACAACACACTTATTTACAGATACATAAAACAGGATCTGGAGAGATTGAGTTTGATTAAAGCAGACATTTCTGATTTTCTTCCCATCAATCTTGGGAGATTGGTGGACACATTGCCGAGAATTGTAGGACTAATTAGAAAAAACGTTCCCTTCAATTTCTCATTTTGGGCGAAACCATTCTCCCAAAAACCTCCGTCGGTTCGCCCAAACGAGTCCAAACACATTTACATACTTTAACTCAAAAGACGAAAAGTAGCTTTTCAATGTCTTCGATTGCAAGCGACAGGCTAAGAAAGCCCGAGTGGGGCATAAGTTTCCGAGCCTAGGACAAACGAACGTAGTGAGTGTCGCTTTGGGCATTCTTTTGGCTAGCGGGAGGATTTGAGTAAATTTGTCTTCTATGGAAGAAAGGCGTTTGATATGTCGAGGGCAGTGGCGATGGCTAATCGTATTGCTGTGCTTGTGGTTCGCTCCTATTCATAAGAGCACGGCACAGCGAGAGCGGGTTAAACATCAACCATACAGCGATCTAAAAACTTATTACCTAGGGTTCAACGTGGGGCTACATACCCAAGACCTTAGGATTAGTAACTCTGGCTTCGTGACACCAGAGGGACAAGCTCTCTTTGCAGACGTCCCTCACTACCGCCCCGGCTTCAGCGTTGGCGTTATGGCAGGTCGTGTCCTAATCCCGGGACTAGAGCTTCGGCTCAACCCAAGCCTCCACTTCGGCGACAAACCCATAGCCTATAGCGATGGTGTAAAAAAAGTAGCTGAATTTGGCCAGAGAGCCACTTACATCAGCCTACCTCTCATGCTCAAATATGCCGCCCTAAGACTCAACAACGTCCGCCCATACGTTGGGGCTGGTGTCTACACAGCCCTAAGCCTTGGAGGCAAGCGAGAAGATGTAGTACGTTTGAGGGCACTTGACTATGGATTATCCCTATCACTAGGCTGTGACTTCTATCTCAGATACTTCAAACTATCGCCCGAGCTTAGCTTTAGCTATGGCTTGACCAATGTGATCCAAACTAACCGACCCGAGCTGGCCGAGGATAAACGCCTATACTATACGCAGGCGATCCGCTCGGGGCAGAATCGAATGATCGCCCTCACATTCTACTTCCAGTAGTTTGCGGCTAAACCAACAATCAGGATAATTATAAATCAATGAAGAAGACCTTTCTTGTTTCACTTGCTCTAAGCTCTGCTTTGGCAGCTACGGCAAGTGATGTAAAGCATCGCTCTATCATCGAGCTAGATGGCACGAAGCAATACCTCAGTGTACCTGCCCATTCGGACTTTGATGTGGCTCCAAACGAGAGCTATACCATTAGCCTCTGGTTCAACTCCAACCGGACTTATTTCTGGGGGCCTACTCAACGTGTCGTTGGTCGCCGCCTCAATACCAAACGAGATAGTATAGACAGATCTGGATATGACCTCATGGTACTACGCAATACGGCGAAGAATTTCGTTGGAGCGACCTTGTCTGATCGCCAAGGCAGTGCGAAGAATGCTTTCGACGGCTGGGCGCCATCGGCCGAAAAGAGCGAGATGCGCCACTGGTATCATGTGGCTTGGGTGGTCGATCGCTCAGCAAACAAAATCCGCTTCTATGTAGATGGGCATGAAACTCACAATGCCGACATCTCGGCTAGTGAGCCTTGGCACACGGCCAATGAGCTGCCACTCTTCATCGGTGCTGGTCAGGAAGAGGGTAAGGCTTTTGCCCACTTCGGCGGCATGCTCGACAATTTGCGCTTCTACAAGCGTGCTTTGTCGCCCCAAGAGCTACTCGCCGATAGAGCTACAGAGCGCATCAAGCCTCGGACTAAAGGACTCGTCGCCGCTTTCGACTTCGATGGATATAAAATTGGCGACACCACAATCAGAGATGTTACGGGCAAGCATACGGCAACCCTTATGGGCTTTGATACAAGCATTGAGCATGCCAATATCAAGTCTTTCACAGCTCGCCGCACCAATGGTAGCCTTGTAGGTCGTGGCGATACACAGGCATTAGGTCTAGCGACCGTAGGACTTCGCACTCCAGATGTGCTGCAAGAGATCAGCATCAGCCTTACAGGGACGACACAACTATCGGATATCAAAGCCCTGAAGATTTATGAAACTGCCAATGGCGACCGGTACGATCATCGCAACCCCGGTAGGCTGGTAGCCGAGGGAATTGCCACTGAGGAGTTGGTTACACTGCGTGCCGCCAAGGGTAACCCCACGCTCTCTAATCTAAGTAAGCTCTGGGTAGTGGCTGACGTGGCAGAGGATGCCACGGAGGGGAACATCATCAAGGCGGAGATTAAGAACCTGAAGTTTGCCAAGAGCAAGAACTTCACGCCAGACCAAGGCAGTCTTGGAGAGCAGACGATCGTACTAGGGCGCACGCTCGTCTGGACACCGGGAGAAAACCGCTCCGCGCACTACCGCATTCCGGCTTTGGTACGCCTAGATAACGGCTCACTTGTCGCTGCGATAGACAAGCGTAAGAATAGCGACTACGATCTACCAGAAGATATAGATGTAGAGGTCAAAATAAGCAAAGACTACGGCAAGACGTGGAGTGAACCCATTACAGTAGCACAAGGGACTCCCGAGCATGGCTATGGAGATGCCGCTATTGCCACGGACGGCAAGACCATACATATGGTGATGGTAGCAGGCTCCGGACTATGGTTCTACCCAAGCGCAGCCAAGAAGCCTCTAGAGATGTACTATAGCCAGAGTGTCGATGGAGGTAAAACTTGGACGCCTGTCAAGGATATTACCGCTATGGTGCAGACAGATCGCTACCCCAATGGCGGATTCTTTGGCTCTGGCAATGGCATTATCACGAGCAAGGGACGCATTGCATTCGTTGCTGCAATGCGTATTGATGCTAAATGGGGCGGACAGATGGACAATGTAATGGTTTACTCCGACGACAATGGAGCTACATGGCAGGCCTCTCCTGTGGCTCGCTACAACGGAGATGAAGCCAAAGTCGTGGAGCTCGCCAACGGAGATCTGATGATCTCTAGCCGTAATAGAGCCTACAAGGCTACACCTCGCACCTATGTAACCTCGGAAGATCATGGTATGACTTGGTCGGGACCTCGTGTATGGGAAGATCTGAGTGGCAATGCCTGCAACGCATCACTAACACGATACAGCAAAGAAGATGGCAAAGGAGGAAAGAATATCCTCCTACATACGCTCCTAGAGGCGGACAATCGCACCAATCTACGTATCTATATGAGCGAAGATGAGGGTAAGACTTGGCCCTATGCACGCACGCTTTGCCTAGGCGAGGCGGCGTATAGCGAGATTGCTATCTTGCCCGACGGTACGATAGGGATTATCTCTGAGGAGGACGATAGACCTGCCTACGACATCTACTTCACACGCATCTCTCTAGACTGGCTACGTGCTGGCAAACGACAGTAGACTGATAGGTAGATTAATCTAGTTTCTTGACCAAGGACGAATGGACGAAAAAGTCAAAAATCGATCTATTTAAGGTCTGTTTTGGGATAAAAAATAGTATAAAAAGAACTTTTTTACTCACTTTTGGGTCAAGAAAGATAAATTACAATATATTTGCGGTTCAGAGGCTATGAGAATAGGTGTGCATTCGTGGAGGTATTTATGAGCCTTTGGTACTCTCGCTTATCAGATTGCCCACTCGCTTTGCATAGAGGCTTGGCTCTCGAGCTAGCCTTAGCAGAGAATATCACATTTATAATACTAACTAAAACTAAAGATTGAAGAAAATGAAAAAGATTTTTGGTGCTCTTGGTTTGGCAGTAGCAATGCTTTTCAGCACAACAGCTATCGCACAGACCCCAGAGAAAAAGGACTGCTGCAAAAAGGAAGCTAAGGCTTGCGATACTAAGAAAGCTTGCGACAAGAAAGATGCCAAGGCATGCGAAATGAAGGCTTGCTGCAAGGCAGACAAGTCTTGCGATAAGAAGGCTTGTGATGCTAAGATGACTTGCGACAAGAAGAAGGCTTGTGACAAGAAGGACGCCAAGGCATGCGATGCCAAGAAGTCTTGTGATAAGAAGGAAGGTAAGACTTGCGATAAGAAAAAAGCTTGCGACAAGAAGTAATCTAACGAGCTGCTCACAAGTAGCAACCGATAGACCCCTAGGAGTGGAGGCAGCATCGAACGAAATCTCGATGTGGCCTCCACTCGTATATACGTATTTATATACGATGCACTGGAGGTATCATAGTCTAGGCATAGTCTATTTCTGTTCTCCCTCAAGCACAAATAGCTGGAGCAACGGCTCTATATTGTAGTACGATACAATATGAAATCAAAGGGCTTAATCAATACACTTTGGTAGTTTTGTCAAGAAAAATTACCTTTGCTACCAAATATTAGGTATATATGTGAACGAAAAAGATAGGCTCCCTTAGTCGCTATCGCAAAAGATAGGGGAGTTTGTCTGCTTTTGGTTGTTATAATCCGAAGCTCGTTTCGCACAAAACCTACTAAACAACCCTAACCTAACTATAGCGCTCACCTCTGTCTGCTCTTTGAGCTGGCGGTCGAGGAGCATTGAGAAGTCTTACAATGTTAATAACGGATTACTACAAATGGCGAAAGAAAAAAAGTTTCTGACCTGTGATGGTAATCAGGCTGCTGCGCACATCTCGTATATGTTTAGCGAGGTAGCCTGTATCTACCCAATCACGCCATCCTCTACGATGGCCGAATACGTAGACGAATGGGCCGCCCAAGGACGCAAAAACATCTTTGGAGAGACCGTACTGGTAGAAGAAATGCAGAGCGAGGCTGGTGCAGCAGGTGCTGTACATGGTTCACTACAGACTGGGGTACTTACTACGACCTACACTGCATCTCAGGGTCTACTGCTGATGCTCCCCAATATGTACAAGATCGCAGGGGAGCTACTCCCAACGGTGTTCCATGTATCAGCTCGTGCTATCGCTACGCATGCGCTCTCTATCTTCGGCGACCACCAAGACGTTATGGCCGCTCGCCCCACAGGTTTTGCTCAGCTCTGTACTGGTTCTGTGCAAGAGGTTATGGACCTAGCAGGCGTAGCCCACTTGGCCACACTCAAGGCTCGCGTTCCTTTCATCCACTTCTTCGACGGCTTCCGCACCTCACACGAGATCCAGAAGATTGAGGCTCTAGACAACGAAGATCTAGCTCAGTTCATCGACTGGGACGCTCTGCGTGAGTTCCGTGAGCGAGGCCTCAACCCAGAGAAGCCCGTGTCACGTGGTATGGCAGAGAACCCTGATGTTTACTTCCAGCACCGTGAAGCTGCCAATCCGTTCTATGATGCAGTGCCCGAGATCGTGCAGGAGTATATGGACAAACTCGCCACGGTAACAGGCCGCAAGTATCACCTCTTCGACTTCTATGGTGCAGAAGATGCCGAGCATGTAATCATCGCTATGGGATCTGTGACCGAAACGATCCGTGAAGTAGTAGATCATCTACGTGCCAAGGGCGAGAAGGTTGGTCTACTCTCCGTGCACCTATATCGTCCATTCAGTGCCAAGCATTTCTTGGCAGCTATGCCTAAGACCGTGAAGCGTGTAGCTGTACTTGACCGCACTAAGGAACCCGGAGCCGATGGCGAACCACTATACCTAGACGTGCGCTCATGCTACTATGGTGTAGACAATGCTCCTCTCATCGTAGGTGGTCGCTATGGTCTATCGTCCAAGGACACTACGCCTGCACATATCCTCTCGGTATTCGAGAACCTATCTATGCGCCTACCCAAGGATCACTTCACGATCGGTATCGTAGATGATGTAACCTTCACATCTCTGCCCGAGAAGGAAGACTTGATCTTCGAGGACAATAAGACATTCGAAGCTAAGTTCTACGGACTTGGTGCCGATGGTACTGTCGGAGCAAACAAGAACTCCGTGAAAATCATTGGAGACAACACCAATAAGTACTGTCAGGCTTACTTCGCCTACGACTCCAAAAAGTCGGGCGGCTTCACCTGCTCACACCTGCGCTTCGGCGACAACCAGATCCGCTCTACCTACCTCGTGGTTACTCCTGACTTCGTAGCTTGTCACGTACCTGCCTATCTGCGTCTATATGATGTAACTCGTGGTCTGAAGAAGAATGGTACGTTCCTACTCAACTCTGTGTGGGACGTAGACAGCGTGGAGAAGCACCTTCCCAACAAGGTTAAGCGTCATCTAGCGAAGAACAACATTCGCTTCTATATGATCAACGCAACGGGTATCGCTGCTGAGATCGGTCTTGGCAATCGCACCAACACAATCCTCCAGTCTGCATTCTTCAAGATCTCGGGCGTTATCCCCTACGACTTGGCAGTAGAACAGATGAAGAAGGCGATCGTCAAGAGCTATGGCAAGAAGGGCGAAGACGTTGTTAATAAGAACTTCGCTGCAGTAGATCGTGGCTCTGACGTAATTGAAGTGCCCGTGAAGCCTGAATGGGCTAATCTACCCAACGACCCAACAGAGGTATACCCACACGACAGCGAGTTTATCCAAAAGATTGTTCGCCCAATAAATGCTCAAGATGGTGATAGTATCCCAGTATCTCAGTTCAGAGGTCGTGAAGACGGAACTTGGGAGAATGGCACGGCCGCTAGCGAGAAGCGTGGTGTAGCCTCTCACGTACCTGAGTGGATCGCAGAGAACTGTATCCAGTGTAACCAGTGTGCCTACGTTTGCCCTCACGCTACGATTCGTCCATTCGTGATGACAGCCGACGAGCAGGCTAAAACGGGCGTCAATGCGATCAAGGCTATCGGTAAGCAATTTGCCGATATGACCTTCCGTATCCAAGTGAATGTACTCGACTGCCTAGGCTGTAGCAACTGTGTAGACGTCTGTCCCGGCAACAAAAACGGCAAGGCGCTAGTGATGCAGGAGATTGAAGGACAATTCCCCGAGCAGGACAACTGGGATAAGATGGTTTCCGAGGTATCTAGCAAGGCTCACTTGGTAGACATTACCTCAAACGTGAAAAACTCTCAGTTTGCGACACCTCTATTTGAGTTCTCGGGTGCTTGCTCTGGCTGTGGAGAAACGCCATACGTCAAGCTGATTACCCAGCTATTCGGTGATCGCCAGATGGTTGCTAATGCTACTGGTTGCTCATCTATCTACTCTGGCTCAGCTCCGTCTACACCATATACTGTCAATGAGCGAGGCGAAGGGCCTGCATGGGCTAACTCACTCTTCGAGGACAACGCAGAGTTCGGTCTAGGTATGCACCTTGGCTATACCAAGATGCGTGAGCGCCTTGTGCGTCTTGCAGAGGAGTGTATCGCTAACCCCGACATCGATCACGCAGAGCTCAAGGGGCTACTACGTGAGTGGATTGACAACCGTGAGGACGCTCCTCGAGCCAAGGCTCTAGCCGATGCGATCAAACCTATTATCGCACGTCGCATCACAGGCGTATGCCAGAAGATGTACGATATGCGTTCGTACTTTATCAAGCGTAGCCAATGGATCATCGGTGGTGACGGTTGGGCATACGATATAGGGTTCGGTGGTCTAGACCATGTGATCGCCTCTGGAGCCAATGTCAATATCCTAGTACTAGATACCGAGGTTTACTCCAATACTGGAGGTCAGAGTTCCAAGAGCACTCCAGTAGGTGCTATCGCCAAGTTCGCAGCTTCTGGGAAGCGTGTTCGCAAGAAAGACCTTGGCATGATCGCCACTACCTATGGTTACGTGTATGTAGCTCAGATCGCCATGGGGGCGAACCCTGCTCAGACACTCAAGGCTATCCGTGAGGCTGAGGCATACAATGGACCATCTGTGATCATCGCTTACTCTCCTTGTATCTCTCATGGTCTAAAGTCTGGCATGGGTAAGGCTCAGAAGGAAGAGGTAAATGCTGTGAACTGCGGTTACTGGCACCTATGGCGCTTCAATCCAGATCTAGAAGCGGAGGGCAAGAACCCATTCATTCTAGATAGCAAGGAGCCGAACTGGGACAACTTCATTCCATTCCTAGAGGGTGAGGTTCGTTATGCTTCTCTCAAGAAGCAATATCCAGCAGAGGCTACCGAGCTCTTTGAGGAGGCTAAGCGCAACTCACAGTGGCGCTATGCAGGCTACAAGCGTTTGGCTAACCGCATTTGGGAAGAAGAAACTATCTCTGCCGAATAAGGTTAGTTTAGACAACAATTATTGACAACCAAGCGGGTGCGTCGGAGCGTCAAGCTCTGTCGTACCCGCTTGGCATTATGTCCCTAGGGTAACGCTCTATAGGTTTAACGAAAATACCTTAGCTTTGTACCCGAGATGACTACTTTGGTGTACACTCATATCTCCAATCCAACTCTAGAATTATTGATGAAGAAGATCATTACAAAAAGTCTACTGCTGCTGGGTATTGCCCTGCAGGGTGGTGCTATGCTTTTGGCTGGCAATGAGGTTTGTCGTGTTGGCTTTCAGTTCCAGATCAGCCATCTCCCTGCTTGGGGAGCCTCGCAGCCCGTTGTCACGTCTATTGCTCCCTTTGGCCCCGCAGATCGAAGTGGGCTTCGTGTGGGGGATATCATCGAGAGTATCGATGGTGTGCCTACGCTCAATCTGACGGGGAAGCAAATTCATCAGCTTCTACATACCAGACAAGCTCAGCATATCCTACAGATCTCCAACTTTGGCCGGCAAAAGAAAACCTACCTGCTAGGCCGAGATTGCAAACTTGCTCACAGCGTCACAGAGCGTGAGCTAGCAGAGCTATTCGCCCTATACAGCCTAGAGGACGCCAGTAGCCAACGCATTGCCTACCCTTTCACCTACCAACAAGCATCTACATTTAGACTTGATCAGGTGCGAACCTTCGCTTTCGCTCCGTCTTCGCCTGCCACACAAGGGATAGACCAAGCACTCAACATACTTATTCGCAAGGCGCTTGTGGCTACGGGACTAGAGGAGAGCCACGACAGCCCCGATCTACTGATCTCTACCTACTACCAGCTTAGCCCAGTAGAGCCTACTGCGAAGCCCAGCGACGAGATGCCATTTGGCTGGCGCTACGACCCACAGCATCGGGATCTGAAGCCACTGCCTGTACTCCCCTCCCAATCTCCTTTGGCGACCTACAAGCTCTCCCTAGGTATCGTGGCTCAAAACCCACAAACCCAAAAGACCGTATGGAGTTGTGAGGCCAACGAGTCCCTTGGAGCGGATATGTCGATCCCCGAGTACGCAGCCTACTCTATACCCACCATGCTACAAGGCTTCCCCCTAGCCCCCAACACCCTAGCCCCATCTTGGACTTTCCAAACTCTAAGGTACCACTATACGGGTTTGGTCTACGACAAGGCTACGCTTAAGCGTGTCATAGACGTCGAGTACGGGTCGCCTGCGATGAGTGCAGGTATCCTACCCGGGGATATCATCAAGAGCATCAATGGCATCGAGCTAGACCACCCCTCTCTCGACGATCTGCTCACGGCCTACTATACGTTCGCCGAGCGTAGCGAAAAATATCGAGACAAAGACCTCCCCGCTATGCATGTCCCCATGGCTAACTTACAGAGCCGCTACTGGGCACCTAGACACTACGATGCTATCGCCACGATGCTCCTCAGGGATCGCAGCGATGCAGCCTTCTCCTACCTCTTCTCCTTCCGCCCATACATCAACCCAGAGCGTCTAGACGTACTGGTCTTCGAGGTAGAGCGTCGAGGCGAGGTCTATCGGGTACCCATTCGTCCAGAGAAACGTGACGAATCGACCATCATACCGAACTAAATATGGAAGTCAAACTACACCAGAGCCGCTATCACATAGGGCGGATTAACGAGCTAGAGGTTCTACGCCTTGTGTCTATCGGTGCCTACCTCGAGTGGGACAATGAATCGGGCATCTTGCTCCCACTACGCTATCTGCCTCAAGGGCTCGAGGTGGGGCAAAAGGTCGAGGTCTTCGTCTACCATGACAACGAGGGACGCCTGATTGCTACGACCCTCAAGCCCTATGCTCAGGCTGGCGAAACGGCCTACCTAGAGTGCGCCGGCCTATCCTCAGCTGGAGCTTTTGTAGACTGGGGGATCCACAAAGACCTATTCGTACCCTTCGCCGAGCAGAAAGGGCAGATGGAAGAGGGCAAGTCCTATGTCGTCCATCTCTATATAGATCGCATCAGCGGCAAGATCGTCGGCTCGGCCAAACTCAACAAGCACATCGGCAACGTGCTGCCCAGCTATGCGCCCGGCGATCGTGTTCAGGCACTAGCATACGAGCGCAACGATGCAGGCTTGCGCTGTATCGTAGACCATATACATTGGGGTATCATCTATGAGGGAGAGTACGACGAAGAGCTTAGGCGAGGCGACAACATCACAGCCTATGTGACACGAATTCGAGAGGACGGACGCATTGACCTATCACTACGCCCCGTAGGCTACGATCGTGTTGATGGAGATATGACCAAACTGATGCGCCTACTACATGCCGCTGGAGGGAAGCTGCCTATCGGGGACAAAAGTCCAGCCGAGGAGGTGCTTCGTCTAACGGGGTTAAGCAAAAAGAGCTTCAAGATGGTCTGTGGCGCTCTCTACAAGAAGCGTAAGCTAAGGCTTACCCCTCACAGTATAGAGCTCATCTAGTCTAATCACCAGAGCTAGCTCTCTGTGCACCTCGACAGACTATGCCCCAATCCATATTGCCCCTAAAAGGGCTGTGGCAAAATTAATTTTTGCCACAGCCCTTTTAGGTATTTCAGAGAAAAAAGAGGTGATCATAACCGAAACCCACAAGATCAACTAAATCACTTATATTCAAATTAATAATAGGATCTTTTGAGGATACAATACGAGCGATACAGTAATTTGCCTACAACAGCACACGCTCCGCTATGATGTTGGCCGTGGAGCTCCCCTCCTACTCCAACAGCAGGTGCCAAAATATCCACGAAACGATTTACACTTCTTATCAAATCTCTAACTATTTGAGGCACGATTGTCGTCAGACCGGTCATAGAGGCTAGACCTCATATTTGGCCCCTAGCAGGCTCTCCACTAGCCGCAAGCTCATTTGGGCACTCACACTCGGGCGCTCGAAAACACCCACCTTAAAACGGATCTACACAATCACCTAAAAACCAAACGCATAAGACGGTAATCTAGGATATCTTATAGCCTTTGGGCTTCTTACTCTGTATTTCTTCCCATCAATCTTTCGGAATTGGTGGACACACCTCGGCAGGTTAGTCCATCAATCCCCCAAAATCAGTCCTTCAATCCAGCTATCCCATTGGCCAATCCAACCAGACGTCCCCTCCTAAGCATATAGACCAAGCGTTATTTATTCAGTTTTTTTTACAGAAAAGTATGAGTTTCGCACCCTAATTTTCGCCTCAGTTGTGCTTGAAACGGATAGAATACATAGAGGAGAATTATCTCAAGTGCTTTCATTCGGAACTATGATATTGGGCATTGGATAGGTAACTCTGGAGCTTGCGAATAAAGTTTATCAAGGGGCAATAAAAAGATTGGCACAAGACTCACGCCCTATGCCAACCACACAATCTACTATGAAAAACAAAAAGAGAAGCGCTTTCTCTTGGGCTCGAACCAAGGACCCTCTGATTAACAGTCAGATGCTCTAACCGACTGAGCTAAGAAAGCAGAAACATTATTTGTTTGTTTTGCGATGCAAAGATATATCCAATTATCCAATTGTGCAAGTTTTGCTGTGATTTTTCTCGTTTTGAGAGTAAAGTTCTTGGGTCATCAATCAAGCATTAACACAAAATAATTAGGGACAACGAGCAATAAGAAGCGTTTATTTATAGAACTTGCAGCAGAAAAAACGTCTGAAATATAGGATACTACGAGCCAGAATTAAGCCAATTTGTCATAAATTTACACCCAGGAACGCTGTTTGCCTAGATGCAAGTAAAAACAAAAGAACGAAACGATGAATATCAACAAGTTTACAATCAAATCGCAAGAAGCTCTACAGCAGGCTGTGGAGCAGGTGCGCAGAGCAGGTCAGCAGGCCATAGAGCCAGCACACCTACTCTCTAGTTTGCTTAGCTTAGAGGGTAGCCCACTACCGTTCCTACTAGCTAAGCTCTCGATCCCTGTGCAGAGGCTGACAGAGGCGAATACCGCCCTACTAGCTCAGCTCCCTAAGGTATCGGGAGGAGAACCCTATCTGAGCAACAAGGCTAATGAAGTTCTGCTCAAGGCTGAGGACATCGCCCACAACATGCAAGACGAATATGTAGCCCTAGAGCACATCTTGCTCGCACTTCTCTCGGTCGATAGCCCCGTGGCTAAGATGCTCAAAGCAGACTTCGGCGCCAAGGAGGCTGAGCTCAAGCAGGCTATCTCGGAGCTCAGAGGTGGGAGCAAGGTAACGAGTCAGAGTGCAGAGGAGCAGTATCAGTCGCTCGAGAAGTATGCGATCAACCTATGCCAGAGAGCCAGAGATGGCAAGCTCGACCCAGTAATAGGGCGTGACGATGAGATACGCCGTGTCTTACAGATACTCTCTCGTCGCACCAAAAACAACCCTATCCTCATCGGTGAGCCGGGAGTAGGTAAGACAGCCATTGCCGAGGGCTTGGCCTACCGCATCGTGCGAGGCGATGTGCCAGAGAACCTCAAGAGCAAGCAAGTCTACTCGCTCGATATGGGAGCCTTGATTGCAGGGGCCAAGTATAAAGGAGAGTTTGAAGAGCGCCTCAAAAGCGTGGTGAACGAAGTGAGCCGTAGCGAGGGCGAGATTATCCTCTTCATCGACGAAATCCATACACTCGTAGGAGCTGGCAAGAGCGAGGGCGCCATGGACGCTGCCAATATCCTCAAGCCCGCTCTCGCTCGTGGTGAGCTGCGATCAATCGGCGCAACGACACTCGACGAATATCAGAAGTACTTTGAGAAGGATAAGGCACTCGAGCGCAGATTCCAAATGGTCATGGTCGAGGAGCCAGACGAGCTCAGCTCGATCTCGATCCTTCGAGGGCTCAAAGAGAAGTACGAGAACCACCACAAGGTACGCATCAAGGACGATGCTATCATTGCAGCAGTACGCCTCTCGGATCGCTACATCACCGACCGCTTCCTCCCCGACAAGGCTATCGACCTGATGGACGAGGCGGCAGCACGCTTGAGAATGCAGATGGACTCTCTACCCGAGGATCTGGACGAGATAGGCAGACGCATCAAGCAGCTCGAGATAGAGCGTGAGGCCATTCGCCGAGAGCATGACGAACCCAAACTCGAGAGCCTAGGGCGAGAGATCGCTGAGCTCAAGGAGCAGGAGGCGGGTCGTCTTGGCAAATGGAAGCAAGAGCAAGACCTCATCAACCAAATCCAGCAAGCGAAAATCGACATCGAGCAACTCAAATACGAGGCCGAGCGTGCCGAGCAGACGGGCGACTACGGCAAGGTAGCCGAGATACGCTACGGCAAGCTACGAGATAAGGAAGCCGAGATCAAGACCTATCAGAAGCAACTTGTCGAGGCGCAAGGCTCGGGGGCTATGATTCGTGAAGAAGTCGATGCCGAGGATATTGCCGAGATCGTATCTCGCTGGACAGGTATCCCCGTAGGCAAAATGCTACAAGGCGAGCGTGAGAAGCTACTCAACCTAGAAGCCGAGCTACACAAGCGTGTCGTAGGGCAGGAGGCAGCCATACATGCGGTATCCGAGGCCGTACGCCGCAGTCGTGCTGGCTTGCAAGACCCCAAGCGCCCGATTGGTTCTTTCATCTTCCTTGGGACAACCGGGGTAGGTAAGACTGAGTTGGCTAAGGCTCTAGCAGAGGTGCTCTTCGATGATGAGCAGATGCTCACACGTATTGATATGAGTGAGTATCAGGAGAAGCACTCAGCCTCTAGGCTCGTTGGTGCGCCTCCGGGATATGTGGGCTACGACGAGGGAGGTCAGCTGACCGAAGCTGTTAGACGCAAGCCCTACTCAGTGGTACTATTTGACGAAATCGAGAAGGCGCACCCCGATGTCTTCAACGTACTACTACAAGTGCTTGACGACGGACGCCTAACCGACAACAAGGGTCGGACGGTCAATTTCAAGAATACAATCATCATCATGACGAGCAATATGGGTAGCGATCTCATTCGTGAGCGTATGTCAGAGCTTCGACCAGACAATGAGGAGGAGCTACTAGACCGCACAGCGAGCGAAGTGCTAGAGATGCTCAAACGCATTCTGCGCCCAGAGTTCCTCAACCGCATTGACGAAACGATTGTCTTCACACCGCTCAGAGAGGCAGAGATACGCCAGATTGTAGAGCTACAGCTCGCCTCTACGATCAAGACACTTGCGGGCAATGGCATCGAGCTAAGCTACACGCCAGCCCTAGTGGACCGCCTAGCCCACGAGGGCTACGACCCAGAGTTTGGCGCTCGCCCCGTGAAGCGAGTAATCCAGCGCAGGCTCCTGAGCGAGCTTAGCCGAAGCATTCTCCGAGGTGACGTGGAGCCCGGCGGACGCATCGTGATGGACGCCGACGAGGCTGGCTACACCTTCAAGACCAATAGCTAGGCTACCCAAGTAAGATTTGCCAGAGAGGCTAGTCGATATGCTCCGAGTGGGGCTATCGGCTAGCCTCTCTAGCTTTTGGGGTAGAGGCATAGGCCCAGATAGCTCAACATAAGTACTCATCTAGGAGTTGTTTATTTAGAAGACATTCAACTGGATATTAAGAATAATCTATGATCAATCGGACGAAACCAACAATACTGCTCACTGGAGCTGCTGGCACAGTGGGCAGAGAGGTACTCAAGGCTCTAGCCGGGCAACCCTCTCACTACCGTATACGTGTATTCGAGCTCAAGAATGCTCGCAGTATGGCACTCTTCGACAAGTATCGTGGGCGCATCGAAGTGTTCTATGGCGACCTGACTCGGCCACGAGATCTACAACAAGCAACCAGAGGAGTGGACTACTGTATCCATACAGCCTCGATTATCCCGCCCAAGGCGTACGAGAATGAGGAGCTGACCTACAACGTCAATGTCATCGGTACGGCTAATCTAGTGGCTTCGCTCGAGAAAAACTCCCCCGAAGCCTTCATCGTGGCGACCTCCTCTGTCGCAGTCTATGGCGATCGCCTAGAGAAACCCAACATACGAGTAAGCGACGAGCTTAAGCCTTCGTACGGCGATAACTATGGTGCGTCTAAAGTGAAGCTGGAAGAAGTCGTCAGGGCAAGCCGTCTAGAGTGGAGCATCTTCCGCCTCTCAGCGATTATGGGTGCTGGCAACCACAAGATCTCCAAGCTAATGTTTTATATGCCGCTTGATACGCCTATCGAGATCACGACGCCTAGAGATACGGCTCGAGCCCTCGTGCTTGCCCTAGAGCATCGAGATGAACTCAAGGGACGCATCTTCAACCTCGGCGGCGGAGAAGCCTGTCGCACCACATATCGAGAGCTACTAGCGAAGAACTTCGAGCTACATGGCTTGGGGGCACTCGACTTCCCCGACAAAGCCTTCGCTGAGCGCAATTATCATTGTGGGTTCTATGCCGACTCGGACAAGCTAGAGAAGATCCTAAACTTCCGCCAAGATACACTAGAGAGCTACTATGCCGATGTCGTAGCCTCCATACCGTCTTACAAGCGCTGGGCTGCAGGGCTACTACACAACCGCATCAAGCGCAATCTGCTCAACCGCTCCGAACCCTATCGTGCATGGCAGGAGCAAGACCAAGAGCGCATGAAGTACTTCTTCTAGCACGAAGGTGCCTTTGGATTGAGAGGCAAATCCGTAGGGGCGTATGCCGAGATACGTAAACGTCGGAGATTACTTACGACATTGGCTCGGCAGAGATATCGTCGCTAGCTTCGATCATCGGCTCCAGCCGAGGGCAGACGAACTAATAGACCTCTTGACACTTAGTTGCAAAAAGGCGGTGTGGCAAAATTCATTTTGTCGCAGCCGCTTTTCCTTTCGTAGAAGTCAAAAAAAATCTTCCCTACAACTTTTCCAAATTGATGGGAAGATTTATTTGGATTGATGGGAAGAAAGTTTTCGATCTTCCCATCAATTTCTGGCCCGTGTACACAAGGCTACGCTACACCCTACAAGAGTAGTCATAGCAGGGAAGTTGTCATAGATCAGAACCTGTCTAAACACCAATCTATATCGCTCAAAAGCACCCCTTTGACTTTCTCACCTCCTGCAAGCATCAAGATAGACCTTATATTTGAATACAAACAAATTTATATGCTTAACTTTACAAACAAATACAATATCTACACTTAACAGCCATCGGATATGACACTCAGACGATCTCTACTACTCCTGTGCCATCTACTACTCTTTTGCAGTAGCATAGCAGGTCCCATAGGGCGAGAGCAGGCGATGCGCCTAGCCGAACGCTATGTCAAGGTCAATAAAGCGAGCGAACTAAGGCTCGCACAAGCGGAGCAAACCCAAGGCACTCCGCCAGCGTACTACATCTTCAACGATACCGACCACTCGGGCTTCGTCATCATCTCGGGCGATGATAGGACGACACCCATACTCGGCTACTCAGAGTCGGGTCAGCTCAAAGCCAATGAGCTCCCCATTCAGCTGGCTGCTCTACTTGATGCCCACAAGGCTCAGGTTAAGGCTCTGTCCAGTACTCCTCAGACTTTTGGTATTCCCTCCTCAAATCCCCAACCACACCCCAAGGTTATCAAGGGGCCTCTTTTGACTTGTATTTGGGGGCAAGACGAGCCATTCAACGATCAAACCCCACGCACCCACGAGCAAGAACCCACCGTAACGGGGTGTGTCGCCACTGCTATGGCCCAAGTAATGTACTACCACAAATGGCCCATTCGCGGTAAAGGCTCCAATACCTACCCCACAGAGTTGTGGTCGGTTAGACAGTTGAGCGAGGACTTTAGCCAATCTGTCTATGAATGGGACGAGATGATAGACGAATATAAGTACCAAGAGCGATGGGAATATGACAGGTCGTACAAGGAGGGATTTTGGACAGAAAAACAAGGGAATGCTGTCGCCAAACTCATGCACGATGTGGGTATCGCAGTCAATACGAACTATAATGCGGAGAAATATGGAGGAAGTGGAGCCTCCAGTGAGAACGCAGCCCAAGCACTTCACAAGCACTTCTCCTACCATGTTTCGTTCCTTAACCATAGTCATACACCTCATGCAGATTTTCTATCTGCGATACAGAACGAACTAGACCGCGACTACCCGATTATCATCTCAGAGTCCAGAGGCGGACCTGGACATACTTGGGTCATAGATGGCTATGATGAAAACGGCTATCTCCATGCCAACTGGGGTTGGAGAGGCTCGAGCAATGGCTATTTTGCCCTAAGTTTCATGTTTTCGCATCCTTATGAAGCAGGGATGGGACAAATGTGGTATACCCAAAAGCAAGATATTATCCTATTGCGTCCCGACAAAGATGGAGTCGAAGCATTTGCAGAGAGTCCCGCACAATTCTCATTCATTCATGGAGGCGGCTTAGAGTTTGACAGCAGAACTACAGACCTATCATCTAGGAAGATTGGCATTAACCTAAAAAGGCTGGGCAATGGTTTGACGAGATCCTACCGGGGAGAGATTGCTTACTCTCTGAGGGACGAGGAGGGCAACGAGGTGAAACAATACGCCTCTCACTGCACCTTGGACGAAATCGGCCGAAGACTTTGCTACCCTCCTTTGCAAGACTCAATCACGCTTGCGCCTACGCTCTCGGATGGATCGTACCAAATCGTAGCCATTTGTAGAGAGTTTATCCCCGACTCGCTCGGTCGGCAAAAGAATACCAGCGCCAACAATTGGATAGAGGTTGGCAATGGCTCGCCTCTATCATTGGAGGTGCGAGAGGGCAAAATCCTATTAGATACATCTCCTCGAGAGGCTAAGTTAGTTATGACCCAAGCGCCATTGGAAACAATGGAAATATGGACAAATATATTTGGCAGTACTCAACTTGCCATATCCAACACAACAGACTTCTCTACAGGCTTGGGCTACATTAACTTCAATCTAACAAATACCGATGGGATAAATAGGGATATCTCAACGGAGACATATCAGTTCTTTGGTCATGCTACCTTCAATCACCTTATTTCGTATTTAGATCCATCCCCAATCGACCTAGAGGAAGGTATCTACGATGTAACATTCTCTTTCATTGTCCCATCTAGATTTATCAAGTATGCCGATGGTACGAAAGAGGTTATCCCCGGCAAGGTTTACCCTATAGAGAATCCTTTTGGGCAATACCGCATACAAGTAATCGATTGCGATAGCAGACCACACCTTGTTTATCCGTACACTATAGACCGGCATCTAGACAAACAGCGTAGAGAACCCCCCGCCCCCCTCGAGATTCGCTTAGGATCATCGCTCCTCAACGATCGGATACTAGATGTCAGCAAATTAGCAGACAATGTGCTCTCCATCGCCTGTCCCATAGTTAACGAGAATTTGATGCCCTACAAGGGTGTAATAGACTACTCACTCGTAGACCCAACAACGGGAGCAAAATACCATTTGGGGCAAAGTGATACCCTTGATTTTGACAGGGGCATCAAGACAGTTGAGGAGACGAGAGCCGCGATCGCAGCATCTGTCTTCGACAGAATACCAGCCAATCGCACCTATCACATACATATCTCAGCCAACTTCAATGGGGAAGATTTTGATATTTGGTCGGCATTTACCCCCAGATATGAACTAACGATCCTCAATCCAGCTCCACCCTCCACCCCAAAAACTTATCAAGTAACCCTAGAGAGCAACGAGGGTGGCAAGATCGACATACCAAACATTGACCTCGACTCGGTGCAAGAGTGCATGACCCTGAGTGTAGATACACATGTGGATCGGGGACACAGACTCAAAAGTCTTATGGCAAATGACAAAGTAATCAAGACACGGCGTCGGTTCACCGTAACATCCGACACCAAGGTCGTTGCCGTGTTTGAGAAGAAAAACTTTCGCGTATTCGATTATACCAAAGGCGAAGGTAGACTAGACCTTATAGGCTATGACGACCTAGATGATGTACCCTACGGTACGAAACTAATCGTACAGGCTAGCCCTTCCCCGGGGCATAGACTCGTTTCCATCACGGTCAATGAGAAAGAGATAGAAAACAATACGGAGATTACAATCCTCGATAAGACATTCGTCAAGGCAACCTTCGAGCCAAATATCTACCGAGTAACGAGCGAAGTGCAGGGCGAAGGAGAGATCACTCTAAGGGGAGCCGAGGATCTAAATCAAGTAGCAGCTGGCACCCCGTTCAGTATCGTCGCCAATCCTCACAAGCACTATAGGCTCAAGAGCCTAATGGCAAACGAAAAAGATATTACCCATAGCAAGTACTTCATCGTAGTGGCAGACACCAAAGTCGTGGCTGTCTTTACCAAGAATACCTATCGTGTATGGCTCCCAAAGCTAGAGCACGGCAAGATCAGCATACCAGAAGCAGTGGATCTAGATGCCGTTGAGTCTGGCACAATGCTTACACTAGTCATTTCTCCCGATAAGGGCTATATAGTCGATTCCGTCAAGGTGAATGGTCAGCCACTTGCTGCACCATACAAATTCGAGGTAGAGGACGATAGTAGGGTGAAAGTGAGCCTCAAGCAAAACACCTCTCTTACTGAGCGGCAACTCTCTCAGGGAGTACTCTATCCAAACCCAGCGCATGACTTCGTCACCATCTCGGGTATTGCTCCCGGGACGACTATTCGGCTCATGTCTTTGGCAGGGCGTATCGTCCGAGAGGTTAGAATGCCCGAAACAGACGAATGGCGTTGGTCGTTGGCAGATCTAGAGGCAGGCGTCTATATCGTACAGATCGGCAAGACGGATAGCAAGCTCGTCATTCGATAAACTCCGAGCGAGCAGTCTATAATAGCTTAGGGGCTGTGGCAAATTCGCCGTCTGCCAATTTCCTCACATCAAACCGTAAGGTGCCCTAAACAAGAGGGAAACCGTTATAGAATGTAAATACCCTAGAGCATAGGGCAGTAAATAAAGGCGGTGTTTCAGAATGCACAAAAGGCGGTGTTGCTTTCGACATTTGCTCCGCACGGACTTCGTCGTCGGCTTCGATCACATACTTTATAGTACGCTCCCGTCAGCCTCAGTCTTAGTGCCTTGCATTTTGTGCATTCTGAAACATCTTAAAAAAAGGCTGCGCCAAAAATAAATTTTGACACAGCCCTTTCAATCTAGTTACCCTCTCAATAGAGGACTATCCTATCTGAGTATACGGCACTCGCATTTAGAGATTGCCACGCTCAATATCCTTGAAATAATTGTAGGTGCCAACCTTAAGCTCTAGGCAAGCGGCCTCATCACACACAATGATGCCATGGGAGTGTAGCTGTAGAGCGGTGATTGTCCACATCTGATTAACCGAACCCTCTACGGCTTGCTGCAAAGCACGTGCCTTAGCATGTCCATTAACGAGGATCAGCACCTCACGAGCGTCCATCACTGTGCCTACACCAACAGTCATGGCAGTCTTAGGAACCTTATTGACATCGCCCTCGAAGAAGCGCGAGTTGGCAATGATCGTGTCTGTCGTCAGCGTCTTAACACGTGTACGAGAAGTCAGTGAAGAGCCCGGTTCATTGAAAGCAATATGGCCATCGGGACCAATCCCTCCGAGGAAGAGGTCAATCCCACCTGCCTTGACGATCGCACCCTCATACGCAGCACACTCGGCTACTGCATCTGCGGCATTACCATCAAGAATATGTACATGTTCGGGATTTATATCGATGTGGTTGAAGAAATTGTTCCACATGAACGAGTGGTAGCTCTGGGGGTGATCCTGAGGCAAACCTATATATTCGTCCATATTAAACGTTACGACCTCGGCGAAAGATACACGCCCAGCCTTGTGTGCCTCAATCAAGGCACGATACATACCCAGAGGCGTAGATCCAGTAGGTAACCCAAGCACAAAGTGAGGATGGTCGAACGTAGGAACGAAAGCATTGATACGAGCGATCACATACTCGGCAGCCCAAGAGGCTATGGCCTGAGCATCTGGCTGAATGATTAGTCTCATTATATATTTTGATTAGTTTGATGATGTCCAATTAAGGTTCTATGCGTCAGCCTGCGAGGTATCTGCTGCAAGTGCAGCGGCAACTTCTTGTCCCAGACTCCAAGCGGCATCTACGACCGCAGGCAAATCCGCCATCTTGAGCTCGACTGGAGTACCAATCTGCGTCCAGCCCATTTCTTCGGCGAAAGGCAGTAGCTTCTTGACCGCTGCGGGCGCCCAAGTATAGGAGCCAAAGACAGCATACAAGCGATTCTTGAGATCACGAACACGAAGTAGGTTGAGGATATTCTCAATCGGTGAAAATAGCCCCCCACAGTAGGTCGGGCTACCAACGATAAGTGCCTTGTAAGTGAAAATATCACGCAAGATCTCGGACTGATCGCTCTTGCTAACGTTGTGACAAACAACCTGACTGATGCCAGCCTCGGCTAGTGACTGAGCAATAATATCGGCCATCTGCTCCGTATTGCCGTACATAGATCCATAGAGAACGACCACTCCGTCCTTACCCTCGTAGCGGCTAAGGCGATCATAGATTTCTAGAGCTTGTGGGAAATGCTTAGGCGTCCAAATCACACCATGCGTGGGGCAAACGTAGTCGATTGTGAGGTTCTGCTCGCTCATGGCTTTAAGCGCCTTCTGAACGAAGGAACCATACTTCCCAACAATGCAAGAGTAGTAGCGATGCATCTCTCTGAAGTAGAGATCTAGATCAGCTTGGTAGTCGAAGATATGACCATTGAGAGCACCAAAAGTGCCAAATGCATCAGCAGAAAAAAGCACCTTTTGGGTTTGCTCGTAGGTAAACATCACCTCGGGCCAATGTACCATAGGAGCCATCAGGAAGGAGAACTCGTGCTTGCCTACACGGATCGCATCTCCGCTCTTTACCTCCACTAGCCCATCTGTGATGCCATGATAACCTTTGAGCATATCAAAAGTCTTCTTATTCCCAATGATCTTCACATTAGGATAGCGCTTACGAAGCAAGCCAATAGACCCTCCATGGTCGGGCTCCATATGGTTCACAATGAGATAATCGAGCTGACGCTCCCCAAGAACGGTTTCGAGCTTATGGAAGAAGACGTCGGAGTAGCACACATCGACTGTGTCGATAAGCGTGGTCACCTCATCTACAACAAGAAATGAATTGTAGGACACACCATAGGGTAGCGACCACATATTCTCAAAAAGCTGCTTGGTACGGTCGTTAACCCCAACGTAATAAATAGAGTCTGTAACCTGAGGTACTTGATACATATTATTAGGTGTTTGATTATTATACTTAATTAGTTGGCTGGAGGGGGTGCTTGTAAGCTCGAACAATGAGCCAGAGCCCTACAAGAACGAATGGGATACTTAGGAGCTGGCCCATGTTCAACCCGATGGTTTGTATCATATCTAGCTCCCAGCTCTCTTGCACATTCTTAATGCTCTCCACAACGAGGCGAGCACCGAATATGCCCGTCAAGAAGTAGCCAAGGATCAGCCCAGAGTAGCGTTGGGCAGCATTGCGCTTCCAGTATAGCCACATACAGAAGGCGAAGACAAGCAGATAAGCCAGTGCTTCGTAGAGCTGGGTAGGATGCCAGCCGATAGAACCGGTGAGTAGCCCCTGCTCTACGTCTGTGAGCGCTTCCCCTGCTTTCTGTTTGGCGAAAATATTGTAGTACTCTCCCGATCGCACAAAGCTAAATGCCCAAGGCAAATCCGTGGGGCGACCAAAGATTTCACTATTCATCAGATTGCCTAGTCGAATAAGCGCAGCCGCTAAACCTACTGGTACCGCCAAGCGATCTAGAGTCCAGACAATAGGCTTCTTAACCACCCGACGGGAATAAATCCACACAGCGATGATGATGCCCAGCGTACCGCCATGGCTAGCAAGACCTCCCTCCCAAACGGCGAAAATCTTGAGCGGATTGGCCAAATAGTACATGGGGTCGTAGAAAAGCACATGCCCGAGCCTAGCACCAATCACGGTACCTAGTACAACGTATATATAGAGCGAGCTCATCCACTCCGGATTGAGTTTCTCACGCTTCCAGATCTTCTCCTCGATAGCGGGGCCCAAAATCAAAAGCCCTAGAGCAAAGAGCAAACCATACCAGCGGACTTCTCTACCGAAAATCTCGAAGATAGCAGGGTCTACATTCCAATTAATGACACTAAGCATACTGTGTGGGGATGTAAATTAGATAGATTAACAAAGTTTGGCGATCCACTGCTCACGCTCACCGGGAAGCAAATCAATGAGTGGAATCTCCTGCATCGTATAGCAACCACTGCTCTGACGCATAGAAGCTCGAGCCACGGCAACGAGGATCTGCGCCGTAAGAGCTGGATTGTTGATGCGCATATTGAACTCGAGGAGCTGATTGTGCGTTTGCCCCGACACGCCCTTACGTACCATATTAACCCCATGGCCCATATCAATGAGCGCATCAACCGAGTCTACGACCTGTACATGCGTTTCGTCGTGGACAAAGTATTCGTCCGCCTTAATGGCCGCTTTGACTTGATCTGCCTCATACCCGTCCTCTAGCTCGACATAAACCATACGTCTGTGAATACCAGTTCCCGTTGGGATTGTCATAGATAGGGCTTTGCGAACGCCCGCAATAGCTTTAACCGCTACTGTATGCCCCATACTCATACCCGGGCCAAAGTTGGTGTACGTTACCCCCTTGGGGACAATCGCCTCCATAAGCGTGCGAACAATGGAGTCGCTACCGGGATCCCAACCAGAGGCAATGATCGCCACGGCATTATGTTGCAGCGCCTTATCTCCAAGGCTTCGGCGTAGCGCCACGATCCCCGTGTGGATATCGTAGCTATCAACGGTATTGATGCCAAGGCCCAAAATCTCTAGCGCAGTAGGCTCCACCAAACGAGTTGGCGAGCAAATGATCGCCACGTCCACTTGCCCAAGCTCCGAGATATGCCCAACCACTGGATAAGGCGAGAGTTCATGGGGGATCTGTGTGGGGTCTCGACGCACAACACCAGCAATCTCAAAATCGTCTGCGGCTCGAAGTGCTTCTACTGCATAGCGGCCGATATTGCCATAGCCTACGATAGCCGCTCTAATAGTCCTTGTCCTCGACATTTTTTCGTTTCTAATCCTATTTCTTTCTGTTATATAATTTAGCAAGACAAAGGTAATCATTTATAACCAAACCTGCGGCCACGCTCAAAGGCAAGCGAAAGGCAGGAGATGGATAGCCACACCTACCATCTCCTGCCTTTGATATATCGCTCTATACCGATGGACTAGAACCCAAACTTACCGGGGAACTTGGGCATCTTAGGGAGCTTGGGCATCTTACCCCCAAAGCCTTGCAACTGCTTCATCATCTTACGCATTTGGGTAAACTGATTGATCAGCTTGTTTACCTCCTGCACGCTCGTTCCACTACCATCGGCGATACGCTTACGACGTCGACCGTCAATAATGGACGGACGCTTACGTTCCTCTGGGGTCATGGAGTAGATGATTGCCTCTACGCTCTTGAAGGCATTGTCGTCGAGCTCTACATCCTTATTGTCCTTCATGATCTTGCTCAGCCCGGGAATCATCGAAGCAAGGTCTTTGAGGCTACCCATCTTCTTGATCTGCTGTACCTGTGCCAAAAAGTCATTGAAGTCAAACTGATCCTTAGCGATGCGCTCCTCAAGCCTACGTGCCTCACGCTCATCATACTGCTGCTGAGCACGCTCCACGAGGGAGATGATATCACCCATACCGAGGATACGGTCGGCCATACGGTCGGGGTGGAAAACATCTAGAGCGTCCATTTTCTCTCCCGTACCGACAAACTTAATTGGCTTATCTACGACAGATCGAATAGAGAGGGCTGCACCACCACGCGTATCTCCATCGAGCTTCGTCAAGACAACGCCATCGAAGTCTAGGCGCTGATTAAACTCCTTGGCGGTATTCACGGCGTCCTGACCCGTCATTGAGTCTACGACGAAGAGCGTTTCTGAGGGCTTGACGGCTGCCTTAATGGCCTCGATCTCACGCATCATCTCCTCATCGATAGCCAGACGACCAGCAGTATCGACGATCACGGTGTCGCATCCCTGAGCCATAGCCTCAGCTACTCCACGACGAGCAATACCTACGGGATCTTTGCTCTCTAGATCGAAGAAAACTGGCACACCGATCTGCTCGGCCAGTACTCTGAGCTGCTCGATAGCAGCAGGACGATAGACGTCGGCAGCGACAAGCAGGGGTTTGCGACTCTGCTTAGTCTTGAGCAGGTTGGCTAACTTACCACTCATCGTAGTCTTACCAGAGCCCTGAAGGCCGGACATCAAGATAATGGCTGGCTGGCCTGAGAGATTAATATCCATAGCCTTACCACCCATGAGCTCGGCCAGCTCGTCATGGACGATCTTGACCATCAACTCGCCGGGGCGAACTGAGGTAAGCACATTCTGCCCTAGAGCCTTGATCTTGATTTGCTCGGTAAATTGCTTTGCTACGTTATAGTTTACGTCGGCCTCTAGCAAGGCTCGACGTACATCCTTGAGCGTTTCGGCTACATTTATCTCGGTGATTTTACCTTCACCTTTGAGGATCTTAAACGATCTCTCGAGTCTTTCGCTTAAATTTTCGAACATGAGCATCTATCTCTTACGCCCGATCCTCCCAGCCATTCCGAGAGCAGGCATCATACTACTTATATTATACAATCTGATTGGTAGCCGTGTCTGGGAACACGACTGCGGGCTTGAAGCCTTGCGCTTCCTCATAGGTCATCCAAGCGTACGCCATGATGATGACGATGTCACCCGGCTGTACGAGACGAGCAGCTGCACCATTGAGGCAAACGACCCCAGAGCCACGCTCGCCAGCTATGGTATAGGTTTCTAGGCGAGCCCCATTGTTATTATTGACAATCTGCACTTTCTCTCCGGGGAGGATATTGGCAGCCTCCATCAGTGCCTCGTCTATGGTGATGCTACCAATGTAGCTAAGGTTGGCCTCTGTGACGGTTACCCGATGTATCTTGGACTTAACAAGTTCTACTAACATTATTTCTGTTGTTATACCTTATAACGGGGGCAAAGATACTCTAATTCTCAAAACTATGGATTGGCATAGGAGAGATACTATCTAGCCATAAAAACAAAAATCCAGTAAGCTATTGCCTACTGGAGTCTTTGATAGAGCGGAAGACGGGGCTCAAACCCGCGACCCTTAGCTTGGAAGGCTAATGCTCTATCAACTGAGCTACTTCCGCATTCCCTAAGGAAACAAAAGGGTGGGCAGTGATGGATTCGAACCACCGAAGGCGTAAGCCAGCTGAGTTACAGTCAGCCCCATTTGGCCACTCTGGTAACTGCCCTTCCTTGTTTTGTTTTGCACTGCAAAGATAGACACTATTTTTCAACTGTGCAAATCGGGCGGCACATTTTTATCGCAGCCTCGGCCGCTTCCTCTCCCTTATTACCTAGCTTGCCTCCTGCACGTTCCTCTGCCTGAGCCATATTCTCTGTCGTCAGCACGCAAAAAATAATTGGTTTGATCTCGCCAGAATGATACGGTTGCGTCGCATTGAGATAGCTGATACCGTAGCTAACGCCTTGGCAAATGTAGTCGAAGTGAGGCGTATCCCCACGCACGACGCAGCCAATGACAATCACGGCATCTACATTCATCTCTGCTCTTAGGCGTGCTGCGGCATTGGTTAGCTCAAAAGTCCCCGGCACACGCATCACCTTAATCCTCTTCACCTCCGACTGCTTGAGCACCTTGATTGCACCCTCGAGCAGGGCTTCTGTGATATTGCTATTCCACTCAGCCACCGCGATGGCGATGTTGAGTCCCTTACCATCTAGGATCACTGGGGCTTGATGCTCTCTAGACTGAATGTATTCGATTGTAGACATATCCTACTATACGTATTTATATATGGTGTAATGAAAATGTCGCATGATGCAACCCACCCAGTGAGCACCACCATGCGACAAGTGATATCATCGACAAGACTGACTTACTTGACAGCAGCTGTAGCGCGGATAATGTCGGCCTCTACAGTCTGAGCCTCTGGTGCAGTATAGTACTTAGTCTTGATGCTTTGGTATAGCTCTAGAGCTTTCTTAGGATCTCCCAACTTCTCGTAGGCATGGCCTGCCTTGATGAGACAGCTAGGGGCGATAGCATCGTTATCTGCCATAGAAGCAGCCTTCTCGTAGGCGCTGGCAGCGTCCTTGATCTGACCAAGCTGAGCATAACAATCACCGATGAGGCGCTGGATAGATGGAGCTACATAAGCGTCCTTAGCCGCAAACTGCTTAAGTGCATCGAGTGCTTCCTGATACTTACCTGCGTCGTAAAGGCAGATACCTGCATAGGCATACGAGAGGTTGGCTGCAGCAGAGCCCGAGTATTCCTTCTGGATAGCCTCGAAGCCCATATTGGCTATGCCTTCACCCTTGAGGGCTGTGCTGTCCTGTCCCATGAGGAATCGGTCCTCAGCTACATACATCGCAGCAGAAGCCTTCTCTGCGGCAGGCTTACTCACCTTATTGACGTACACGAAAGCACCAACACCAATCAGGATAAGGGCACCGAGGGCGATGAGGATCTTCTTCAGATTTTTCTCTAGGAACTGCTCTCCCTGCACCATAGCTTCCTCTACCTGTGTCTCTAGTTCAGAATTTTGAAGATGTTTTTTAGACATACTTAACTAGCTTGTATTATTTAATTTGTTTATAATCCTAATTATTACCCCTGCAAAGTTAAGAATAAGTCATTATAAACCAAAAGCCTTTTAGGCCAAATAAGGGGAGGAATAGTACCCCTTGGCATACCTAAGCCTGACGAGCCTGAGCCTAATACCAGAGGTTTGGAGCTCTCTCGCCCACTACATCTGTATCGGAGAGATCTCTTGCAGCCGATCGATGAGCCAAGCTATGACCTCTGGCTCTATGGTTGTTTTGATTTGTCCGTACTCCATAGGCGACCCAGTCTTAGCTCTCTGCATCAAATGATTCAACCCCTCAAACACGCGCACCCGAGCACTGGGGACAAGCTCCTCTAGCCTACTGGCATTACTAGGGAAGACCTGCATATCTAGAGAGCCATATATCCCGATGATCGGGCATCGAACCGCCTGCCATGTGGCAGCAGGATCGGTCTTGACGAACTGACGGAACCAAGGCGTGGCTACCTGACCCACGGTCTGCTTGACAAACGCATCAATTTGGCTAGGCTGGAGCAAGCCCGATCTGCCTGCCTGCTGACGCACAAGCTCTTCGACACGCACAGACAAATCCTGCATGGAGAGCTTATCGTCCGCGGCTAGGGCGTAGACCTGCTCATTGACCGCTCTATTCTGCGCTTGCTGCTCTGCGGTTAGCCCCATGAGCTCCGAGGCTCGATCCATCTGTTTGAGCAGAAGTTCCCCAAATGGTTCTGTGGGAGCGGCAAGGCTAACGACGCCGGAAACCATGGGGTTTCGGCTAGCCACCGAAGCTGCTAGATAGCCACCCTCGCTATGGCCAAGTAGGACGATACGCCCAGGGTCTACCTCCTCAACCTCGGCAATCCCTTTGTAGACGCTCTCAGCATCTAGGATTAGGTCGTCGAGCAGTGCCTCTACATACTTACCCGTGCTCTTGCCTACCCCACGATCGTCGTAGCGAAAGACAGCATAGCCTGCTCGTGCTAGAGCATCGGCAAGCACGGCAAAGGGCTTATGCCCGAAGAGCTCCTCATCTCTATTCTGTGGGCCACTACCCGTAATCAAGACCACAATGGGGAGCCTACCCACTCTCTGCTTAGGTAAGGTAAGCGTGCCAACAAGACTAATCCCCTGAGGGTGGCCTCCAATGGTCAGCTCTCGCTCGATATAGGGCAGACTGGCTACGACGGGAGCTGGTGCTTTGACCTCTCGAGCGAACTGTAGCTGGGTAGAGAATCCACCTTGGGCGAACTGCCCGAGAAGCTCATCTCCCGAGCGTACAGCCTCGTACTTCAACCCCAAAGGGCTGACACCAAGAGAGAGGCTATCTCCACGAACACTGAGAGCATCAACTGGGATACCGTATGCCCCTTGGGTAGGACTATCGAGAGTAGCAGTCCATCTGTCCTGATTGTGTTTGAGGTGTAGCACAAGCTGTAGCTTGCCCATAGGCGTCTGTAGGGCGCCTCGCCATGAGCCTATCATAGGACTCTGAGCTACGGCGGCAAGGCTAAACAGCCCAATGAGAGCCAAGGCAAATATGTACTTCTTCATTATATCGTTATTATAGGAGTATACCAGTCGTATCTAGTCTAGTGTCACAAAACTAAAGAGTTCGGAGCTATATCGTATGCCCACCTATAGGGAGGCTATGCCCAAGCGCATGCGCCCCCTGCCTTATTTTATTCGCTCCTCTACGCTCGTCAGAGATTAGACTGGCTAAGCGCCATAGTGGCGTTGTAGTAGCGACGATCGCCCGTTACCTCCAGCCCGGCCCAAGGCGGGAGCTCGTAGGTCTCATCGGCGCGCTCCACCTCCAGCTCCGCTAGAGTCAGCCCCTCGTGGCGACCGAGAAATACATCTACCTCCCACGTATGCCCTGCGTAGGGTACGAGGTAGCGATCCTTGACGAGGGTGCGGCCAGAGCATAGCTTCATCAACTCACGTGCCTCGGCCACGGGAATCTCGTACTCCCATTCATCACGCATCAAACCAGACGAATCCGAAGCTCCCTTAATAGTCAAGAAGGCTTCATCATCTCTGATGCGCACACGCACCGTAGGCCGAGTAGAGAGATACCCCTGCTCGATGTGATAGACCTTGGTGGCTTGGGCTCTGAAGCTCTCGCCTACAACGAGGTATTTGTGCTCGATCTCCATCGTATATAACCTATTTGGGCTGATTGCCTATGGTAACCTGCGTAGCCCCATAGCTATACTCCTTGAAGGAAGCGTCCTGATAGCGACAGTGCTTGTAGCGATACCTGAGCTCACCCTCTATCTTATTGCGCAGTACGCCCTCGCCTTTGCCATGAATGAAGACGATCTTACGCCCCGGGTGCTTGAGGTGCTGCTGCATCACTTCGTTGAATTTGTCTAGCTGATAGCGCAGGATTTCGGCATTGCCCATGCCAGTGGTATCGTCGAGTAGCTCATCGATATGCAGATCTACGACAAGAGGTTCGTCCAGCTTAGGGGCAGGCTGAGACACCGACTGCTTGCGTGCAGGCTCGCTCTTGCTGGTACGCTGCGTCATCGCCTCGGCGAGTGCCTCGATATTTGGTTTGGCCTCTACGCCACGCACGACACCTGCACACACGAGCGGCTCTACCCAAGCCCCCTCGTCGAAGAAATCATTCTCCTCGAAGGTATGGAGCTTAAAGAACTTGCGCCCGTCCAGCCTAAACTCCACACCATAAGTCCCCTTGTAGATCCCGGGGTTCTCGGCAATGGCCACGAGCTGAATGTTGATGCGCTCCAGATCGTTGATGTCTGTGGCGGCAAACTCCTCGACGAAAAGTTTGGTATTTGGCTCGATGATGCCGTGCGCCCTGAGCTTCCAGCCCCGATGCTGCTGGCTACTATATACATAATATAGACTATAGTTGCAGTCGTTGATGAGGTAGGCCTCGTAGTTGGTCTGCCCTAGACGCTTCTCGTCGATGGGCAGATAGGCTAGATAGGCACTCACCTCGCCCGTGGCAGGAAGGAAGGTGTGCGCTGCCTTGATAGGGCGCTCGACCTGTAGCTCGGGAGCTTTGGGCTGAGCAGCAGCGACGCTTCTAGCCTGAGGCCTACCCTCCACCTCTACGGGCTTCTTCTCGAAGGTAGGTGGTTTATAGGCTGGCATGAATGTATCTCCCTGCTCCACGACGACGCACTCGCGTAGGAGTGTAGGGATCTCAAACCCGTCGGGATCCTCTACCCAAGCGGTATCGCCAACTACTCGGGCGACACGTCCACCACCCACAGCATTGAGGAAGCGAACCTGAGCACCAACTTCTATTTTTTTTGCTGACATAATCTTGTATTGTTTATTTTGTTGATAGCCAAAGTTACAACTTTTCGGCGGCGCATCTACACCCACACGACGGCTCTGCCACTGGTTCATCAGGTTCCCTATGCATCGTGGCTGATCCATCTAGCCCCATACACACCTTGTGCCTACTAGCGATGATAGCAGCAGGGCAGCATCAATACTACAAGCTAGCCAACTGACCCAGTTCTATCCAGCAACAGGACACATCATGCTGCACTGAGCTAAAAGAAGCGCCCCTCAGCCATTTCTCCTCCTCTTTGGTTAAAAAATGCAAAGGATTTATTGAGTATTTTGGCGAACGGGGCTGAAACTTGCCGAGAGCAGCGAAGCAACCTAAGAAAATTGATGGGAAGACTCTAACCAATCGGTGGGCTCATTGGCCAAGATATGTCCACCAATCCGATAAGATTGATGGGAGGAAATGCCTAGAAGTACGGCTAGATCACATAAAACAGACCAACAAAACCGAATATACCAATGATTATCAAACAATTACAAAAACCGCTTTTAAGGGGGCATTTTCAATCTGCTGGAGGGCAGGTGCCCTAACGAAGCAGAGTGCCGTGTAGAGCCTCCTAGAGGGCAAATGCGAGGCCTATGTATTTTCGCTCGGCGCAAACAGAGGTTTCCCCACCAACATTCTGAAAATTGGTCTAAAATATAAATTCTGCAGTTGCACGACGAACTTTGGCTAGTTGCTAGCAAATGACGAACTTTGGAGGGCAACTTTTAAGCATTTTAGTACTCAAATATGGATCATTTTTTACGAAAGCCATTCGACCTAGACCGAACGGTACGTATCATTTTTACCACGCTAGTAGGCATCATCTTTATATGGGCTATCTCCGCCATTTGGGAGGTGCTACTCCCGTTCTTGCTAGCAGGGATATTCGCCTATGTGATGATGCCACTCGTACGCTTCTTCCAGTACAAGCTACGTATTCGCATCAGAGGGCTGGCAGTTCTGCTCGTTTTTGCCCTTATAGCTCTGGTAATCACGCTGGCTGTCATCTACCTCATACCGGCTCTAGAGAGCGAGGTAAGCAAAACTTTGGAGGCCCTATCGGCATACAGCCAAGGGCAGAGTATCCTAGATATGCTCATACCCGACTGGCTGATGTCTACACTCAAGGAATCTCTCAACTTCCAAGAGCTCAGCTCACACCTAAGCCCCGAGAGCATCGTCGAGACTAGCAAAACGATTTGGGGACAGATTAATGGCATTGTCAACGGCACGCTATCCGTTTTCTCATGGGGCTTGGTCTTCTTCATGGGGCTACTCTACTTCATCTTCATCATGATCGACTTCGAGGATCTAGCTCATGGCCTCATCTCGCTCATACCACATAGCCTCCAATCTCCAGCCAAAGCAGCCCTCAAGGAGGTAGATTTCTACATGAATAGCTACTTCCGTGGCCAAGGCCTCATAGCCCTAAGCGTGACGGTGCTCCTAGCCATTGGCTTCAACATCATTGGGCTACCGATGGCCACAGCCATGGCGATTTTCATTGGGCTACTCAACCTAATCCCCTATATGCAAGCCTTGGGAGTTATCCCCCTCGGTCTAATGGCACTCCTTATGGCGGCCCAGACGGGGCAAGGGGTCTTCTTCTGCCTACTGCTGGCATACGGTGTACTACTGATCGTGCAAGTGCTACAAGACACGCTGATTATCCCTCGCATCATGGGCGAGAGCATGGGTATGCGCCCCTCTATCATCTTGCTCTCTCTAGCAGTATGGGGCTATCTACTCGGCTTCTTTGGTATGCTCATTGCCCTACCGATGACGATGTCTATCTACTCGCTCTATATGCGCTATGTACTCAGAGATGAGCAATACATAGAAGAGGTCGATAAGAAGCTCCTAGAGGAAGCTAACATCCGACGAAAGCCACGCAAAAAACGTAAGAAGTGAGCCACGCGACCGTACTACCAGAGGCCTTCTGCCAGCAGATGAGCCAGCTACTGGGGACAGAAGAGGCTCAATCTCTATGCGCTTGCCTAGAGCAGCCTGCCCCAACCTCTATTCGCCTCAATCGGCACAAATACATACCAGCCAAGATAGTCCCCAGCGACCTCGAGCAGGTACCTTGGTGCTCGTGGGGCTACTATATACCAGAGCGACCAACCTTCACGGGCGACGCTGCCTTCCACGGCGGAGTGTACTATGTACAAGAAGCCTCATCGATGCTACTCTATCAGATAGGCCAACTCTTGGACTCCTCCGCCCCTCTCGTTGCCCTAGACCTCTGTGCAGCCCCGGGGGGTAAAAGCACCCTACTGCTAGATCTGCTGCCCGAGGGGAGCCTCTTGGTCGCCAACGAGGTCGTCCCTCAGCGTGCGCATATCTTGGTGGAGAACCTCCAGAAGTGGGGCAACCCGATGTACATCACGACGTCCACTCTACCCGAGCGGCTCGGCAAGCTCCGAGGCGCCTTCGACCTAATACTCGTCGATGCGCCATGCTCGGGAGAGGGCATGTTTCGCAAAGACCTAGGGGCACGCAACCAGTGGCAGCCCTCCAGCCCCAAAGTGTGCGCCGAGCGTCAGCGCACCATACTGGCAGATATCTGGCCAGCTCTAGAGGACGGCGGTCTACTCGTGTACAGCACCTGCACGATGAATAGACAAGAGAACGAAGACATAGTGGCCTATCTAGTTGATGAACTAGAGGCCGAACCAATAGATTTAGGCGAGATAGGCCATGGTGTGTGGCGCTCTACCCTATCTGACTACCCGTGCTACCGTATGCTACCACATCGGGCCAAGGGAGAGGGGCTATTTATGGCAGTCTTGCGCAAGGGGGGCGAGTGCGCTATCAGAGGCGATAGGTCGAAAAGTAAAAAAGGCAAAGACAAGCAGGGGCGAACCAGCAAAGACGTGCCACAAGAGGCAAAGGGCTGGGTAGATGGGACGAAAACCAAACTGCTATGGGAGACAGATCAAGGGCGCATAGTCGCCTACCCCGAGGCGCTCGCTCCGATGCTAGAGCTACTCAGAGGGGGCAAGGTATCTCCTATGAGCTACGGCATTCCTGTGGCTGAGGTCAAAGGTAAGTCTGTGCTCCCGCTAGCACCTCTAGCCCTAAGCAACCTGCTGGCTGGCGATGCCTTCGAGCGTGTGGAGCTCCCAGACGATCAGATCATTCCCTACCTCTCTCGAGAGGCTATCACCCTCCCCTCTAGCCTGTCCACCGGCATTAAGCTCATTTGCTATGGGGGCATACCACTAGGCTTCGCCAAGCATCTTGGCAACCGCACCAACAATCTTTACCCGACGCACTGGCGTATCCGCCATCGTGAGCAGGTAGAGCGTCTGCAAGCCGAGCAAGAAGAATACTGGTAGTAGGGAGGTATGTCGCGCGATTTCCATCTCAAACAGTTCAGCATCAGACAGCAGCGTGCCGCAATGAAGGTCGGCACCGATGCTATTGTTTTGGGGAGCTGGCTTGGCTCCCTAGGGTTCAACCCGCAGAGCTTCCTAGATGTGGGGACGGGGACAGGTATCATCGCTCTAATGCTAGCGCAGGCCTACCCCAAGGCTAGAGGCATCGCCCTCGATCTAGAGCCCAATGCCGTGCTTGATGCTCGGGACAATATCGCAGCTTCGCCCTTCGCCTCACGCCTACAAGTAGAGCAAGCCGACTTCCTCGATTGGACTTCTGGCCCATACGACCTCATCGTCAGCAATCCGCCCTACTTCGAGGAAGACGGCATTCGTAGCTCAGAGCATAAGCGACAGATGGCACGCCACGAGTTGAGCAGTGGGCTCAACCTGCGCAGTCTGATGCAACATGCGTCGGGCCTACTCGCTCCATCTGGCGTACTTGCCCTCATCACACCTTGGTACAGAGAGCACGATCTGCGCCTCTACGGCGCAGAGTATCTCCTTCGCCCCGATACGCTAGTTCGGGTCTATGCGAGCAAGGGTAAGCCTATCAGATTACTTAGCCTATGGCGTCGGCTAGATCTGCACGGCTCATACCAGAGGTGCAGGTACGACACGCTCACCCTCAGGGACGAAGCCTCCAAGGAAACACTCGAATTTAGAAATCTAACGAAAGACTATCTCCTAGACTAGATCTGGTCTAGAGGCAACAGCCGAAATTTGATGTACTGCCCCTGCCGTGTGTCTATGGCATATGTACGATCTGCAATGTGGCCAATCAGCCAGATTGGTTGATCGCCGAGGCAGAGCAGCAGGGCACGCCGACGCTCCTCGTGCGAGAAATGCCCATCGATGAAGATACGCCTTAGCTTCTTGCGTCCCTGCATGCCGTAGGGAGCCAAGCTATCACCCTCTCGGCGTGTGCGGATATTAAGCTGTGGCATATCGCCAAGTTTGTCGAGCGAGAAGATAGCCTCGTGCTTGCCACAGCGCAGGGAGCTCAGCATCTTGACACTACCGACCTCCCATGAGAGGCGGCCAATAGGCAAGTCAATGTATCTACTCCCCAAGATATCAAGCACCGTGATCTCTAGTCGCTCCTGCTCTATCTCGCCCAGCTCCAACACTCCTCTTGAGCGAATAAGGCAATGGCTAGCAGAGAAAAACCGACGCCCAGAGGGCAGGTCGGGCAAACTCTGTGCAATGGCATGGCACTGCTCACTACCGAAGCCGTAGGGTCTGAGCAACTCATAGAGCACTGTCTGTGGGTGTGGAGTACTCATTAACCGAGCGATGTCGATTTGCCCTGCAGTAGGCATCACAGCACGCTTGAGCAGCTCTATGGCATCTAGATAAATTGCCTCTACTCCGCGCAGATGCTCTATGGTACGCCCAGAGGACTGTCGGAAAGAAGGATTGAGCTGCTCGAAAGCAGGAATTAGCTTATGACGGATGTAGTTGCGACGATAGACCTCGTCGCTGTTGGAGCTATCCTCACGGCTCGGCTGGCCAAGTGCGTGCATATATGCCTCGATATCCCTGCGTGAGCAATCCATCAATGGGCGGACGATCCGATCTGTGCGCCTATACGGCATACCACTAAGCCCTCTAATACCCGTCCCCATCGAGAGGTTCAGGAGCATCGTCTCGATCTGATCGTCGGCATTGTGCGCTACGGCCACATGAGCCTCTGGCTGCGCCGAGAGGATACGCGCAAACCACGCATAGCGCAACTCCCGAGCAGCCATCTCAATGGAGATACCGTGCTTCTGTGCGTATGCCTCGGTCTGGTAGCGCTCTACCTCTAGCGGTATGGCGTGCGTATGGCAAAGCGAGCGGACGAACTGCTCATCGGCATCGCTCTCCTCCCCACGCAGCGAGAAATTGCAGTGTAGCGCTCTGAGCTCATAGCCTAGAGCAGACATAGCCCTAAGCAGAGCTACAGAGTCTGTACCTCCACTTAGGGCTATATATATGGGTTGCCCAAGACTAGCTAGTCGGTAGCGAGCGATGGTTCGGGCTACAGTTTCTTCTAGTGGCAACATAGTTTAGGCATTTCGTCCTAGTCCTCTTGGCCTAGCTCTGGGTCTACCATGATGCGCCCGCAGTACTCACACACGAGGACTTTCTTGTGGAGCTTAATATCGAGCTGACGCTGAGGGGGGATCTTGTTGAAGCAACCGCCACAAGCGTCACGATCTACACTTACGACAGCCAGACCATTGCGAGCGCCCTCTCGTATACGGTGAAAAGCCTTGAGCAGACGCTCCTCGATTCCTTCCTCGATCTTGAGAGCATGCTTGCGTAGCGTTTCCTCCTCAGCCTTGGTTTCGGCCTTGATGCGATCTAGCTCTTCTTGCTTAGCCTTCAGGTCAATCCCACGCTCGTCAATGCTCGTCTTGAGGCTAGCTATGCGCTCCTTGCGTGTCTGGATCTCGGTTGAGTGCTCGGCAATGCGCTTGCGAGATAGCTCAATCTCGAGGCCTTGGAATTCAATTTCCTTGGAGAGGTTGTCGTACTCACGGTTGTTCTTCACACTCTCTAGCTGAGTCTTATACTTCTCAATCAGGCCTTCGGCATGCGTGATCTTGGATTTCTCAGCGCTTGTTAGTTGGCTATAACGCTTGATTTCTTCCTCCAGATTACCTTGTCGGGTCTGCATACCTGCTAGCTCGTCCTCGAGATCTTGCACCTCAAGAGGTAGTTCGCCACGTAATGTCTTGATGCGATCAATCTCCGAATAGGCATTCTGCAGATTGCGCAGGTCGATCAACTTCTCTTCGACAGTCTTCTCCTGCGGATTTGTTAGTTCTTGCTTCATAATTTATGTTAGATAGATTTTATTGGATTACTATTTAATTGACTTGTAAACAACATAAAGTTAGGGAATTTGCGTGAGATGATTTCTCCGAAAACCCTAGTGGCAATGCACTCACTCTCGTAGTGCCCGACAGTCGCTAGCACTGGGCGGCACTCCACATCGAAGTAATCGTTGTACTTCGCTTCGCCAGTTATGAGTACATCTGCAGAAGCTCTGCGGGCTGCCCTCCAAAGGAAAGCACCAGCACCCGAACAGATTGCTACACGGCTCACCTCATGGGCTGAAGCATCGCAGGCGCTATAGCTAAGTTTCTCCGTAGCAAAATACGCTTTAACCCGATCTAGAAAGTCGGATAAAAGCTCCTGCTCTGCCAAATCGCCCACAATACCACTACCAGCCATTGGGTAGTCGTTGGCCAGAGGCACAAGGCTGTAAGCTGGGACTTCGTATGGATGAGCCTCGTGTAGAGCCTTGATCACAGCCGAGCTATCCGCCGAGGCAAGCACGACGGAGAGGCGAACCTCCGACTCATGATGTAGCTCCCCCTGCTCTCCCACGAATGGGTTAGCCCCCTCTAGCGCACGGAAAGTTCCCTGCCCAGAGCTAGAGAAACTGCACTTGTCGTAGGCACCTATACGACCAGCACCTGCCGCCCAGAGTACCTCTTGCACTGGCTCCAGATAATCTTGGGGAACAAACGTAATGAGCTCGCTCATCTTACCAGAGAGAGGCTGCAAAGGGCGGAGATTCTTCAAGCCCAAATCCCGAGCCAATAGAGCATTCAGTCCGACAGGGGCATTGTCTGCATTGGTGTGGGCTGCGTAGATCGCAACATCCGCCTTAATGGCTCGCATAACCACCCGCTCGATGTAGCTACCCGTACCGATGGTCTTGAGGCCTTTGAATAGAAGCGGGTGATGAGCAACAATGAGGTTGCAACCTCGCTCAATAGCCTCCTCGACAACCTGCTCGGTTAGGTCTACACAGAGCAGAGCTCCCGTAGCCTCGAGGTCGGGATCACCAACCTGCAAGCCACAATTGTCGTAGCTCTCCTGTAGCCATAGTGGTAGCTCCGCCTCTAGGGCTAGTATAATATCTTTGATCTTCATACAGTCATTCATTAATTTATCAAATAGGTAAACGACCACAAGTATCCGTTGCGAGCAACATCACTTGACGATCTCTACCTTGTATGCAGCCTACACACACTCCTTATCCAACTCTACTCTAGGCTGCCACACGAGTGCTCTGCAAGACACCTAAAGGGGCTGTGCCAAAATCAGATTTCGACACAGCCCCTATCCTTTTATTTCTGCGTAAACGCTTACTTTTTGAATAGTCCCCGACGCCCCAGCCACCTCAAACACTGCTCAAGGCTAACATTGGCATCGCTATAATAAGCCCACGTATAGTGGGGTCTAGAATCGTCCTACTTATTGAACGGACGAATATCTAGGTACAGCTCGTCGAGCTGCTCTTGGTCAATGACAGATGGCGCATCTATCATCACATCACGCCCAGCGTTGTTCTTTGGGAAGGCAATGCAATCACGGATACTATCCAGCCCAGCAAAGAGCGACACCAATCGGTCTAGACCATAGGCAATACCTCCATGAGGAGGAGCACCATACTTGAAGGCGTTCATCAAGAAGCCAAACTGATCCTGCGCCTTCTCTGGCGTGAAGCCTAATACTTGGAACATCTCTGCTTGCAGATGGCTGTCGTGTATACGGATAGACCCTCCGCCTACCTCGACGCCGTTGATGACCATGTCATAGGCATTGGCACGTACAAGTGCAGGGTTGGTCTTCAGTAGCTCAATGTCCTCTGGCTTAGGAGAGGTAAAGGGGTGGTGCATAGCATAGTAGCGCTGCGTCTCTTCGTCCCACTCCACCAGTGGGAAGTCTACTACCCACAGACAGCTAAATTGATTCTTATCTCTTAGGCCAAGCTGAGAGCCAACCTCTAGGCGCAGTTCACAGAGTTGCTTACGTGTCTTATTAGTTTCGCCACACATGATGAGCATCAGGTCGCCTACCTCTGCCTGCATCTTGGACTTGAGCGCCTGCAAGTCGTCTTGAGTATAGAACTTATCTACGCTACTTTTGACAGATCCATCGGCCTCTACACGGGCATAAACTAGGCCTGTGGCTCCAATCTGCGGACGCTTAACGAAGTCCACTAGCGCATCAATCTGCTTGCGTGTGTAGCTAGCAGCTCCCTTAGCACAAATCCCACCAACATATTCGGCCGAGTCGAAGACTGGGAAGCCCTTGCCCTGCATCACGTCCATCAACTCCACAAACTTCATCTCGAAACGTGTGTCAGGCTTATCCGAGCCATACAAACGCATTGCATCGGCGAAGCTCATGCGTGGCAGTGGGAGTGGAATATCTACACCTCTAAGCTCCTTGAAGAGGTGAGCGGTCATGCCCTCGAAGACCGTAAGTACATCTTCCTGCTCTACGAAACTCATCTCGCAGTCTATCTGAGTGAACTCTGGCTGTCGGTCAGCTCTGAGGTCTTCGTCACGGAAACACTTAACGATCTGGAAGTAGCGGTCGAAGCCACTGACCATCAGCAACTGCTTGAAGGTCTGCGGGCTCTGAGGGAGAGCGTAGAACTGGTTGGGGTTCATACGGCTAGGCACTACGAAATCTCTTGCCCCCTCTGGAGTAGACTTGATGAGCACAGGAGTTTCTACCTCTAGGAAGCCTTCACCGTCTAGATAGCGACGAACCTCTAGAGCACAGCGGTGTCTTAGCTCAAGATTGGCACGCACTGCATTTCTACGCAGGTCGAGATAGCGATACTTCATACGCAGATCATCGCCACCGTCGGTAGCGTCCTCAATCGTGAAAGGAGGGGTCTCGGAGGCATTAAGGATCTTCAGTTCCTTAACTTCAATCTCGATATCTCCAGTAGGCAGATTGGCATTCTTGCTTGAGCGCTCAGACACCACACCCACCACTTGGATCACATACTCACGCCCCAGTTCCTGAGCCTGAGCAGCAAGCTCACTCCCAGTATGCTCTTCGTTGAAAGCCAACTGAGTGATGCCATAGCGGTCGCGCAGATCAACAAATGTCATGCCACCCATACGGCGAGCTCTCTGTACCCAACCTGCAAGTGTAACGATCTCTCCTACGTGATTGAGGCGAAGTTCGCCACAAGTTCTCGTCCTATACATATTATATGTAGCCTGTAGTCTTTGTAATCAGTTATAGGTTACAAAAGTACAGAATTTCCATCAATGCTCATTAGTTAGATCAAAAAAGCAGCGAAGGATCAGTCTAGAGCAAGCTTGGCTCTATGTAGAGATAGTCTTGCTCTATGTAGAGATAACCTTGATCCATATAGAGCTAAGCTTGCTCTAAAGAATTGCACACAGATCAATAAGTTTTCAGGGCTAGGCTCTGAACTTTCAACCCCTAGCTAAACGAGAGACAATGCCCAGGGTATAATGCTCCCAAAGAACGAAACATTCAAGGTTGAGAAAGTATTGTAACCTTAGGAGGAGGAAGGGACATTATGGAGCGTCCGACATTTACCGTGATTAAGGCCTGATAGGGATATGTTTGGCTCACCAATTCTTTGGAGCCCCCAGCAATCTTAAAGTACGGGGCTCCAGTAGTCATGTATCGTGAGGCTTCCTAATATGGAGGCGTGTATCATGGTCTTTATTCACTTGACCTCATACAAGAGGGGCTGCGCCAAAAATAAATTTTGACACAGCCCCTCGATGTATTTACGCCCACTAAGGGCAGAGATATTACGGCTCTTGCCTTCCTATTCTTGGCCGAAGAGCAGCCCTCGATAGGCTAATCGTGCTCGTAGAGCCAAGTGATCTCCTCCCCGTTGAGGCGATAGCTTTCCTTACGCGCTAGAGCAAAGAAGTAGTCACTCAGACGATTGACGTAGCGAAGCACCTGAGCCTCAACTTTTCCTTGGTCGGCATCTAACTTGTAGATGCAACGCTCGGCTCGACGACACACCGTACGGCAGATATGTGCAGCCGCTGGAATAGCCCCACCTGCGGGCAAGATAAAAGCCTTAATGGGAGGCACCAAATCGTCCAAACGGTCGATCTCTCGCTCTACTCGCTCGATTGCCTCATCCGTGACACGACTCTCCATGTGGAATGAGCCATCATTAGGGTCGGTAGCCAGATAAGAGCCGACAGAGAAGAGCTTATGTTGCATCCATGTGAGAGTCTTACGATCGGCTTCTTCTAAATCAAAAGATAGCAGATGGCCAATGAATGAGTTCAGCTCATCAATAGTGCCATAGCTCTCGATGCGTAAGTCATACTTAGGGACACGCTGCCCCCCGACCAAGGAGGTCATACCTTTATCCCCACCCTTGGTGTAGAGTTTATATTTTTCTGTATTCATCGATAGAGTTTATTAGTGATTACACAGCAAAAATAAGTCTTAAAAATCGGATAAACACGCTATTAGACCATGAAACTGGGCTAATAATAGACCTTGTATCGCCCGGGAGTAATAGCCTCTCTCCAGACCCATAGCTCCAAATGGAGCAAGTCAAACGCCACATCTGGCCTTAGAACTGACCTAAGGTGCTGGCTATATCGACGAAGCATAGGGTTACTTCGATTAATCAGCACCTGCTTGAGCTCGCCCACTTCGCAAGCAGCTAGGAGCATCTGCTCTAGTAGCACAAACTCCTCCTCCATCATATCCTCTACGATAATGAAGTCAGCCGTAGCGATATGTGCAGCCGCTGGATTATCTAGCCTAGAGATGTGGGTCATTTGTAGAGCAGGAGAGATAGCCTGTACGTAGAGAGGCAAAAGGCTCTCATGGGGAGCCAAAACAAAAACTCGATCTGGGCGATGATCCATGACCAAACGAAAGACCAACTCCAAGACACGACGGCGATAGATACACCTATCGCCATATTCACTACGTAGGGCCTCAGCTCGCTCTCTACCTGCCCGAGCCAGAGGTTCGAAGCACGTGTAGGGGTAAGGGTTGCGGATAACCTTACTAATTAGTCGAAAAGCATACGGAGAGTGTACTCCATCGCCACGCCTATTGAGCACGAAGCGTTTGGCCCGAGATAGCCGTCGATAGGTACTATATTTGAGAGAATTACGCAGCTTCTGTTTCATTGCTTAGTACTGGAATTGGCTAGAGCCTGACGCGCACGTAGGCCACTGCGTATTTTCTCGGTAAACTGATAATTCTTCCACCCCCAGCGGGGCGCAAGCAATAGCTCCATAGGGGACTGCGACACGAAGCGTTCGATAACGATGTCCGGTCTTAGACGCTCTAGGAAGTCTAGGCATAGCTCGATATACTCCTCCTCTGTATAGAGATGATAGTCGGAGGGATCTTCGAGATATTCGGCTGCCATGATCGTACCTTTGATGATCTGCAACTGATGTATCTTGAGCGTCGTGATGGGGAGAGCGGAGAGCCGATCGGCATGAGCGAGCTGCTCCTCTCGGCTCTCTCCGGGTAAGCCTAAAATTAGATGTGCCCCAACGATAATACCAGCTCGGTGCGTGCGCTCAATAGTCGCCACACTCGTAGCCCAGCTATGGCCACGCTGCACTCTATCGAGGGTTCTATCAAGCGTGCTCTCCACACCATACTCGACGATGACGAAGTGCCTCTTGGCCAGATCCGACAGATAGCTCAACAATTCGTCGGGCATACAGTCTGGACGGGTACCGATAATCAGCCCGACGACGCCGGGATAGGTAAGGGCCTCTTCGTACTTACGAATGCACTCCTCTACCTCTCCGTACGTATTGGTGTAGGACTGGAAGTAGGCGATGTACTCCATATCGGGGTACTTGTGTGCGAAGAAGGCAATCCCTTCACGCAGCTGCTCACTCACACTTTTCTGCCTAATGGCAAAAGCAGGGCTAAAGCTCTTGACATTGCAATAGGTACACCCACCTCGGCCATGGGTCCCATCACGTGTAGGGCAAGTAAAGCCTGCACTCAGTGTGATCTTCTGCACACACCGCCCGCCAAAGCGCTCTCTGAGGTATGAGCCAAAATCAATCCATTCGTTCATCTCACTACCCTCCCCTTTTGGTCATACGCCCTACACTCGAGTGTATCCACTCTGGATTGGCGTAGCGTTCGACTTGTATTGCTGCGACATAGGCCTCGGCTTCTAGCGGAAGCTCCAGCGGGAGTAGCGCCTCATATCTCTGAGCAATAGCCGAGAGAATCAGATCTCGAAAGCTATCAATCGTCGCCACACTGGGCAATACTGTCTTGAGGTTCCTTACCCGTGAGCGCACAGACGGCACTCGTGAGCGAACCTGCACATCGTGACCAACCTGTAGGACCCGCTCTAGCTGGTCGAGATCGGCATCGAATAGTAGCGACATATGGTAGAGCATACGCCCCGATCTGGTCGCTTCGGCCGAGCCGCCCACCTTATACCCCTCAAGCCTCAAATCTCCTCTAGGGCTGATCTCAAGCTCCACACCCTGCCTCTGCATCGCCTCGACGATCGGTCTAGGGAAAGCACGCAGATCAAATCCTCTCCCTGCCAGATCATTCTGGATACAAGTGTAGTTAAGATTGCCAGCGTCGTGATAGACCGTGCCACCACCAGAGGCTCGACGCAGCACTGGTATGCCTTGCTCGATGAGATACTGCACATCGCTCTCCGCCTCGGCACACTGGTAGCGCCCCATAAACACGGAGGGGCTATTGACCCAAAAAAAATAGATGCACCCTACATCTCGCATCTGAGTGTAGAGATAATCCTCTAGGGCAATGTTGTAGAAAGGATCGCTCAACGGACTGATATAGTAATAGGCCTGCTTATGCTCTGTCATTATGATGATAACGTTTGTATCAAGAACACTGCTATACGATAATCTGTTTGCCCAAAACTAAAAAAGCCGAGGTTTGACTCTAGAACTCTAGAGCCAAACCCCGACATCTCTCAAACTTCAAAAAATGCTCCTATACTAAGAATAGTCGCTTTGACCTTTGCCCTAAAGTACCCGAAACTCACCTGTGGAGCTGTGGCACTCTTGGTAGGGCTTACTTATGCGTGGATTGCTTCTGTAGGACAAACGCTAGCGCAAGCACCACAGTCGATGCAAGTGTCTGCATCAATCACATAGATAGCGCCTTCTGAGATAGCTGATACTGGACATTCGTCGATGCAAGTGCCGCAAGCTACGCAGCTATCAGTAATAACATGTGCCATTGTCGTAAAAACCGTTTAAGTGATAAATCAAATTCTTATTCTGAGAGCAAAGGTAGTAAAGTTTCCGAAATATATACCTACTTATAGGTATTTTATTTTCTACCCAACTGGGCTTCTAATACTTTTTAGGTATCCCTAAACGGCAACAGAGGCTACGAAAACATCAACAGAAGCGACTCCAACACACTCTAAATGAACGCATATACCCAAAATAGTGGATCCAGTGGTCAGCACATCATCGACAAGTAGCACTCGCTTACCTATTAGGTATTTTTTCTCCTCATTGGGTAGGTAGAATGCGTCTGCGGTATTATCCATTCGCTCCTGACGGGTCAGCTGAGTTTGCGAATGACTGCCTCGATGCCGTCGAATATGCGTATCGCTTGCCTCAACACCCAAACCCTTGGCGATGACACGAGCCACGGAGAGCGCCTGATTGTAGCCACGCTCCATAAGGCGGTTCTGCTCTACGGGGACAGCAATGACTAAATCATAGGCTCCCATCCATTGGGGATATAGCTCAAGAGCAGTACTGCCAATCAGCTGGGCTACATCGGCATGCCCTCGATACTTGAGGCTATGAATCAGCTTCTGAACCTGCGTCCCTCTCTCGTAGGCATAAAGAGCGTACAGATCTCGAAAAACGGCAGAGCTATATAGGCGCTCGTGTGCTACCATGGTGGAGGGTTCGTAGTGCCTAAGCTCAAGGGCACAGAGCGTACAGATCGCCAGCTCCTCGGTGTGCAGGCGAGCGCGACAAACGGCACACAGAGGCGGATAGACGAAGTCTAGCAGTCGAGAGAGAGCATATCGCCCGATGGTGCGTATAGGTATAGACATAATAGTGATTTCACAGCTCCAAAAGATTAGCCCTAGACTGCGGAGTTACTCTCCACACGCCTAGGGCTAATATATTACGTTATACTAGAGGCAAAGCCCATATAAGTATTACTTGTGCGCAGCCATGATCTCGTCGTAGCGCTGCTTCTTGCCTAGACGGTCACAAACGTTGGCAAGTACGTAGTACACCTCGTCAGGCTTCTGCTTGTAGGCATTCTCTAGGTATGGATAAGCCTTCTCGAATAGAGCCTTAGCCTTATCCTCGGTGAGCTTGTCTAGCTCTGCAGCGTTGAGCAGAGTAACAGCCTGATTGTAGTATGAACGACCGAGGTTGTGGTTAGCATCGAAGTCATCACCCTTGATTTCAAGCGCCTTCTTGTACCAGTCGGCTGCAGCAGTCCAGTCTTCCTTGCGTTCATACAGACCACCCATAGCGATGAGGTAGTTAGTATTGGTAGGATCTTGGCTGATAGCCTTGTTTAGGTAGTCGATAGCTCCATCGTTGTTGCCTTGGATCGCATAGATATTGATGATATTGCCGAAGTAGTAGGGCTGTTTGGGGAACTTGGCAGCACCTTCTTCAAGTACCTTCATAGCAGCGACCGTGTCAGCCTTAGCCAGCAGAGAGGCTGAGATGAGCTGATGAATATCGTCGCCCTTATAGTCCTGATCCTTGAATTGCTGACCATAAGCTACAGCCTTGTCGTAGAGCTTACCCTCGTAGCAGGCAGCCACAAGTAGATAAGAGGCATCTAGCATCGCAGTATCAACGGTAGCGATAGCCTTATCGTCGGCGAATAGAGGGTGCTTTCTTACCTTGATATAGTGGTCGAAAGCCTCTGCACTCTTGTCATACTCCTTATTCTGAATGTAGAAGTAGCCAGCATTTACGAGCAGTGGGTGGTCCTCACGGAGCATATCCTTAGCCTTCTTGGCATACTTGAGCTTAACCTTGCCCTTCTCGTTGGGGATACTCTCTAGACGATAAGTCTCGAGCAGGTAAGGCACCTCGCCCATCAGAGCACCATACATCACAGCTTCGTTGTGTGGCTGCTGTAGCTGAGCCTTGACGAGCTCGCCTCGAAACTCCTTCTGCTCGATCAGACCAGATACATACCATGCATAGGGGTCTGCCTTAGTTTCCTCGTGCTCACGAGCAGCCTTGGCCAAGCTGCGAGCTTCGGTCACGTTGCTGTCTGCTACTTTCTCGGCTGCTTTCACATTAGCCTTCTGAGCAAAAGCACCTGTGGCCACGAGGCCTAGTGCTGCTACATAAATCAGTTTCTTCATCGGTTTGTATTGTTTGAAGTTGATAATCTATTGCTTCTATTATTACACTTCGTCTGTTGGCTCCGTTGCATCGGCATCGCCCTGCTGCATCTCTCCTCCCTCAACCATATCGGCAGATGGCTGAGCCATTGGGTCTACTTCTATCGCATCGGCATCGGAGAGCTCGTCCTCGGCCATTACTCGGCACACGGAAGCAATCTCGTCGCCACGCTTATCTAGATTGATGATGCGCACGCCCTGCGTGTTGCGTCCGATGATAGACAGATCTCGGGCATGTACACGGATCGTCACACCGCTGCGGTTGATGATCATTAGGTCGTGCTCGTCCGTTACACTGCGAATCGCCACCAGCACACCCGTCCTATCAGTAATATTAAGAGTCTTGACTCCCTTGGTACCACGGTTGGTAATGCGGTAGTCCTCGACATTGCTGCGCTTACCGAAGCCATGCTCACTAACCACTAGGATCGACTCCTTGGTTGCGTCCTTGACAGCTAGCATACCGATCACCTCGTCCTTGCCGTCGTCATCGAGGATCATGCCACGCACACCAGTGGCTGTACGCCCTGTATGGCGTACAGCGCTCTCGTTGAAGCGCACGGCACGGCCATTGCGGTTAGCCAACACAATCTCGCTACGTCCATTGGTCAAAGCCACGCCTACTAACTCATCACCCTCGAGCAGGTTGATGGCAATGATACCCGTAGTGCGGGGACGAGAGTATGCCTCTAGCAGTGTCTTCTTGACGACACCACGCTTGGTGGCAAAGAAGAGGTAGTGCGACTTGGTAAACTCAACATCCTTGGTCAGATTCTTGATGCGAATGAAAGCCGTTACACGATCGCCCGGCTCGATATTGAGCAGGTTCTGTATGGCACGTCCCTTAGCATTCTTGGCCCCCTCTGGGATCTCGTACACCTTGAGCCAGTAGCAGCGCCCCATCTGAGTGAAGAGGAGCATCGTGGCATGCATCGAAGCCGAATAGATGTACTCGATGAAGTCTTCATCTCGAGTATCACTACCCTTGCTACCTACCCCTCCACGGCTCTGCGTGCGGAACTCAGATAGCGGCGTACGTTTGATATATCCTAGATGAGAAATGGTGATGACCATTTCGTCGTCGGCATAGAAATCCTCTGGATTGAACTCCTCGGCGGCATAGACAATCTCGCTACGACGCTCATCGCCAAACTTCTCCTTGATCTCGATCAGCTCGTCACGCACTACGCCCATACGCAGCGCACGATCGGCGAGCAGCCCCTCTAGGTACTCAATCGTGGCCATAATCTCGGAATACTCTGCCTTGAGCTTATCTCGCTCGAGCCCCGTGAGGGCTCTTAGACGCATGTCTACGATAGCACGAGCCTGAATGAGGCTTAGATTGAAGCGCTCCATCAGACGAGAGATAGCCTCCTGCGGCTCGCTAGAAGAGCGAATGATGCTCACTACCTCGTCTATATTGTCTACTGCGATGATCAAGCCCTCGAGCAGATGTGCACGCTCACGAGCCTTACGCAGCTCATAGACAGATCTGCGTGTCACGACATCTAAGCGATGATCCACGAAGTGTGCAATCAGATCTCTGAGGTTGAGTAGCTGCGGACGCCCCTTGACGAGGGCTATATTATTGACGCTAAAGGAACTCTGTAGCGCCGTCATTTTGTATAGTTTATTGAGGACTACCGAGGCATTGGCATCACGCTTGATGTCGATGACGATGCGCATACCCTTACGGTTGGACTCGTCCGAGATATTGGATATACCCTCGATGCGCTTCTCCCCGATAAGGTCTGCGATACCACGCACCAGCTCAGCCTTATTCACCTGATAGGGAATCTCGGAGATGATGATACGCTCATGGTTATTGTGCTGCTCAATCTCGGCACGACTGCGGATCACGACACGTCCACGCCCCGTCTCGAAAGCCTCCTTCACGCCAGCATAGCCGTAGATAAAGCCCCCAGTGGGGAAGTCTGGAGCCTTGACGTACTTCATCAAGCCCTCCACATCGATCGTCTCTGCGCTATCGATATAGGCCACACAGCCGTCGATACACTCCGAGAGGTTGTGTGGGGGCATATTCGTGGCCATCCCCACAGCGATACCTGCAGAGCCATTGACCAGAAGATTTGGGAAACGGGTAGGTAGCACCGTTGGCTCCTGACGCGTATCGTCGAAGTTGTTCTGGAAGTCTACCGTCTCCTTCTCTATATCGCGGAGCATCTCTGCAGCCAAGCGGCTCAGACGGCTCTCGGTATAACGCATCGCCGCAGGCGAGTCACCATCGACCGAACCAAAGTTCCCCTGCCCCTCTATCAGCGGATAGCGAAGACTCCAAGGCTGAGCCATACGCACAAGCGTCCCATAGACAGATGAGTCGCCGTGTGGGTGGTACTTACCGAGCACTTCCCCAACGGCATTGGCACACTTACGAGTAGGCTTATCGTGCGTGTTGCCGATTTCGTTCATCGCATACAAGACACGACGATGCACGGGCTTGAAACCATCACGCACATCGGGGAGAGCACGAGAGACGATCACCGACATAGAGTAGTCGATGTAGGCCGTCTTCATGGCCTCCTCGATCTTGATATCTATTATTCTATCTTCTGCATCAACCATTTTTATACTGGATCAATGATTTTCGTTATTCTATATATTTGGGAAGCTAAGGTACGATTTTTTTGCCGAATATCGCCCTTATTTTCTCTATATAACGTAGAGGTTGGGCATTATGTATATGTAAAGATTAGACAAAAGTCAATAGACTCTAGAACCCTACATTCGGCCAATCATCACAAAGCTAGATTTCGCCCCTACTACATCGAAGCTCTTTGCCAGCCGATCTGCTATCATGCGAGGGTTCACTCATGCACACCGAGCATCAAAATCTGTGGTTGTGTGTGCAAACAAAACGACTCATCAACTCTCAGCCCTCGCCTAGCTCTAGCCATGCATGAGGACAGACAGATCTAATTTTACACGCTCATTCCTCTACTCTTTCGTTAAGGTATGTTAAGACATTAGGTTCAATTATTGAGGAATAAATAAGCAATTCATAAGAACTAGCAGAATGGACTCAGAGGATTGGTGGGAAGATTTTTGGACATCGGTGGACCAATCCTCTGCGACGTGTCCGTCAATCTACAAAGATTGGTGGGAAGAAAAGACGAAAAATGAGCATCAGGCTTATTAATCGCCCCCAAGAAAGACCACAAACAAATGACTATCAAGAAATTATAAAGAGCGCATTTTAGACGCATATCTGGGGTTGACTGGGTATGCAGTGCGGGAGCAGCATCGGATGCGGCAGAGAGCCTCCTAGAGGGCAAATACGAGGTTTGGCATTTTCTAGGCAAGAAAGAAAAGGCCTGTCGCAAACCTCGCCAAGCATCATACAAAAATGTTAATTTCTTCAAACGCAAAAGAGGCGTTTGGTCGGTTGACAGAATTTGGGCAATTTTAGGGCTCACAAACAATCAATCATGACAGCAATACAAGCCTATGACTAGAACAATAGCTCTGCCCCTCTGCCTCATTGGGTCAATTAGTCCATTGCTCGCCGAGGGAGGCGAGCGCCCAAATGTCATCTTCATTCTAGCCGACGACTTAGGCTACGGAGATATCGGCTGCTATGGGCAGAAAATCATCGAGACACCACACATAGATGCTTTGGCAGACCGTGGTATGCGCTTCACAGACTTCTATGCTGGGTGTACCGTGAGTGCACCCTCTCGTGCCTCATTGATGACAGGGTTGCACACTGGGCATACCAAAATAAGAGGCAATAAGGAGATCAAACCCGAGGGGCAGATGCCTATGGCTGATGTCCCCACACTAGCCACACTCTTTCGCTCTGCGGGATATGCTACGGGCTTATTCGGCAAGTGGGGCTTGGGAGCACCTGCCTCGGGAGCCGAACCACAAGACAGAGGGTTCGATCGCTTCTACGGCTACAACTGCCAGCGCATCTCACACCACTACTACCCCGAGCATCTCTGGGCGGATCGCTCTCGAGTTACCCTCCCCGAGAACTCTGGTAAGCGCCAGTCTACCTACGCCCCAGATCTCATTCAGCAAGATGCCAAATACTTCATTCGCCAGTCTGTGCATAGAGGTAAACCCTTCATGGCGATGATGACCTACACGCTCCCACACGCAGAGCTCAATCTGCCACACAGAGGCCTCTATCAGTATTACAGAGGCAAGGTTGAGCCTCGCCCATGGCAGAGCCAATACGAGCACGACTATCCCAGTACACCCGATGCTCATGCCTCATTTGCTGCCATGGTCGGTCAGCTAGACCTATATGTAGGCGAGCTCGTTCAGGAGCTTAGAGCCCTAGGAGTAGAGGAGAATACGCTGATTGTTTTTACGAGCGACAATGGACCACACCGTGAGGGTGGAGCCAACCCTGAGTACTTCGACAGCAATGGCCCACTCAGGGGAGCCAAACGAGATCTGTATGAGGGCGGCATTCGTGTACCCATGATTGTTACTTGGCCGGGGCAAATCAAGCCAAAGACAGAGGCTAATACCCCCGCTGCCTTTTGGGATTTCTTGCCAACTTTTGCAGAGATGCTCAAGCAGCCTAAATTTGGAGAGCGCACCGATGGCAGCTCCCTTCTAGGTCTGTGGCAAGGAGGCACCAGCCAGCCGTCCGCTACACGCCCACTCTACTGGGAGTTTCATGAGGAGGGGGGCAAAATAGCTATTCGACAAGGCGTATGGAAGCTGATTGCCCTACAAGTGAACTCTGGGCAACCTCAATATGAGCTATACCGACTGGACAGTGACCTAGGCGAGCATAACAATGTCGCCCATAAGCACCCCAAGGTGGTACGACGACTAAGCAAACTGATGCAGCAGATGCATCAGCCCTCTGCCGAGTTCCCCTTCAAGTCTGAGGTCAAGTAAGAGGGATAGGGATCTTAAGTACAGCATCATAAAAGCAAGGAGGACATCATGCAATGCGATGATGCCCTCCTTGCTTTTGTTATTCCTTCGACTTCTTGGCAGCTAGTGCTTATCTTGAGTGAAGAATACGATTTGACCTGCGTTCACGAGCTCTTCATTGCTCAGACGATAGCGGTTGCTATGCGTCTTATCGCCAACCTTGAGGCGCTTGAAGTAAGTATCAGCCTCCGCTCCTTGACGCTCAATGACGAGCTTAGGCTGCTTATAGTACTTAGGGTCTAGATGCAGGGTTACTCGTTTGAAGGTCGGAGTCGTAAGCGCAAAGCTCATATCCCCCGGGCAGTCGGGGTAGAACCCGAGCATCGTGTAGATCGCCCACGCACTCATAGTACCCGTATCATCATTGCCCGGGATACCATTGGGCGCATTGTGGTAGACTGTCTGTAACAGATCTTTGGTAATCTTCTGCGTACGCCAAGCCTCCTTGGGGAAGTAGGTGAAAAGGAATGGATAGGCGATATCAGGCTCGTTGGCTGGGTCGTAGTTACCCTTGTCGAATACACTCTGTAGCTTAGCCACGAACTTGCGCTCGCCACCCATCAGCTTAGCAAGCCCCTTGACGTCGTGTGGCACGAAGAATGAATAGTTCCAAGAGTTGCCCTCGTGAAAACCGGGGTTAGGCTCGAAGTCACGCCCCAAGACGGGGTCGAAGGGAGATAGGAATTTGCCATCGGGTGTAATGGGGCGCAGCAAACCGTACTCCTTGTCGTAGTAGTGCTTGTAACCTAGCGAGCGCTGATGGAAGCGTTTGGCATCAGCTTTCTTACCGAGGCTCTCGGCGAAGCGTGCGAGGTTCCAGTCGGCAATGTAGTACTCGAGCGAGTTAGACACCGAGTGGTCGAACTCCTCCCTCAGCGGAATGTATCCACGGCTGACGTAGTCATCAATATCGGGACGTAGGAGGTTGTCCTTGCCTCGTGTCGTCGCCCCCTTGAGCATCGCCTCGTAGGCGGTAGCGACATCGAAGTCCCTTAGACCACGCTGCCAAGTGTCGTTGATTACTGTGATCGATGGGTCGCCCGACATCGTAAGCGTTTCACGGCCATATAGCTCCCACTTGGGTAGCCAGCCGCTCTCCTTGTACATATCAATCATCGTGCGTACCATATCTAACTGCTTCTCCGGGTAGAGCAGAGAGAGTAGTGGGTGCACGTTGCGATATGTATCCCAGAGCGAGTAGACCGTATAGCGGTTGTGGCTGGTTTGAGCCGTCTTGAGGCTAGTCATCATGGGGTACTCGCCATTGACATCTTGCAGGATATTGGGATGAATGAGCAAATGATAGAGCGCCGTGTAGAAGATCGTACGCTGATCTGGGCTACCGCCTTCTACCTCGATGCGAGAGAGCGCCTGCTCCCACGCCTCCTCTGCTCGAGCTCGTGTGGCAGCGAAGTCTAGCTTGGGCTGCTCTGTCTCTAGGTTGAGCAGAGCATTCTCGGCACTAACGAAAGAAACTGCCGTCTGCACATAGATCGTTTCGCCGGGTTGCGTATCGTAAGAGAACCACACCCCGATATCATTACCACTCATCTCACGGCGATAAGAGCGGTAAATCTTGTTGCGCCCGTGGTCATGATCCCACTCGGCCTCTGTCCCCGTCATAGGGGGCTGCTTCTTCCAGTAGCCGCTCTCGGGAGCTCGCTTGCTGATGCGCATCGCAAAGTACTGGTTGAAGACGGCTTGTGGATTGTAGCAGAAGGTGCCCATGAGCTTACTGCCTAGTATAGTAGAGTCATTGACGAAGCGCACAGTCGCTCCACTTTCGTTCGTCAGCCCTTGCCCTAGGTTGAGCAGGATATTACTTTTGCCGCCACGCTCGAAGGTAAAGGCCGTGACGGAGGTACGTGCCGTCGCCGTCAGCTCGGCCTTGATGCTGTGCTTATCTAGATGAGCTGTATAGTAGCCCGGGTGTGCGTGCTCCTTGCTCAGTGTAGAGCCATAGCTCTTGTAGTCTACATCTAGTTCTCCCGAGGCAGCCGAGAGGAGCAGGCTACCTAGCTCTGGACAACCCACACCACTTAGATTGACGTGGCTAAAGCCCGTAAAATACTTGTTGTCTGCCGAGTAGGGTGTGCTCCACCAGCGAGCATCTTTGTCGAATGTATTCAACTCGCCACCGCCCATTACGTTGAAAGGCGTTACGCTCATCAAACCATTGGGTAGGACGACGCCCGGATTGGTCGTACCGAAGTTACTAGTCCCGATAAACGGATTGACCTCGTCGATTAGGCGTCCCTTCTTCTGAGCCGAAAGGCTCAGAGTGCTCATAAACATCAGCCCTAGCAGACCGTGTCTGAGGTATTGCTTCTTCTTCATCTATTCGGATTGTTTTTGCGATTAATGACTGTGGTATGCTCAATAGCTCCGAGAGCGAGAAGTGACATCCAAAAGAGATGCCTCTCCTCGCTCTCGGGGTATCTATTGCGTATGATTAGTAGCCTAGATAGGTCGCTGGGCTAATCTGGCGCATCTCACTCTTGACCTGCTCAGATACATCAAGCGTGTCGATAAACTTGGCGATCGAGTCCGCCGTGATTGCCTCATTGGTACGGGTAAGAGCCTTAAGCGCCTCGTAGGGCTTAGGGTAGCCCTCCCTACGAAGGATCGTCTGGAGTGCCTCGGCCACCACAGCCCAGTTGCACTCTAGATCGGCCTCTAGGGCTTCCTGATTGAGCAACACCTTACCTAGACCCTTACTCAAGCTATTGAGAGCAATAAGCGTGTGTGCTAGAGGCACCCCGATATTGCGCAGAACAGTAGAGTCCGTAAGATCCCTCTGCAAGCGAGAGATCGGTAGCTTGCGAGAGAGGAAACCAAAGATTGCATTCGCAAGGCCTAGATTACCCTCGGCATTCTCAAAGTCAATCGGATTAACCTTGTGTGGCATCGCAGACGAGCCAACCTCTCCCTCCTTAATGCGCTGCTTGAAGTAGTCCATCGAGATATACATCCACATATCACGAGCAAGATCCGTGAGGATTACGTTGATGCGTTCTAGGGCATCGAAGAGGGCTGCCGTGTGGTCGTAGTTGGCAATCTGTGTCGTATAGCTCTCACGCATTAGCCCCATAGAGCTCACGAAGTTCGCTGCAAACCCGAGCCAGTCGTGCGTAGGATAGGCAATGCGATGGGCATTGAAGTTGCCCGTAGCTCCACCAAACTTGGCAGAATGAGGGATCTGTACCAGCTGTGCTCTCTGCTGCTCTAGGCGATAGACAAATACCTGTATCTCCTTACCTAGACGAGTTGGCGAGGCTGGTTGGCCGTGTGTACGAGCCAGCATGGGGATATTCGCCCATTCCTCGGCATAGGCACGCAGAGTATCAATGACCTTATCAAGGGCTGGTAGATATATCTGCTCAAGGGCCTCCTTAGTCATCAGAGGGAAAGAGGTATTGTTGATATCTTGGGAGGTCAGACCGAAGTGGATAAACTCCTTCTCATCGCTCAGGCCTAGGCGATCGAACTGCTCCTTGATATAGTACTCTACGGCCTTGACGTCGTGATTGGTTACAGACTCGATCTCCTTGATGCGCAGGGCGTCCTCGGCTGTCAGGTGGCGATAGATATCGTGAAGCTTCTCCTCGTCAATACGATCGAGTAGACCAGATAGCTGAGGAATCTCCTTGCTTAGAGCGATGAAATAGAGTATCTCGACACGCACTCGGTAACGAATGAGCGCCTCCTCGGAGAAGTAGGCAGCCAATGGTTCGGCCTGCGTACGATAGCGACCATCGACGGGAGAGACGGCCTTGAGCTTGTCTAGTTGCATAGGGTCATAATCTTTGTTTATTGATATAATGTGCTACAAATTTAACTCATTTCTCCCGAACCCTTTCGCCCCTCGAGCGACACCCCCAACTCTCCGACGCACAAAAACGAAGGCTGCAAGTCCATACTAACGAACCTACAGCCCTCTACTATTTAATTAACTACTGATATATGCTCAATTACATTTCATCTAGCCCATCACCGATATTCTCCAGTTGCTCCTGTAACTCAGGGTAAGTCTCTAGAAGTACAGCAAACTCAGGCTCAATCTCCACCTTGAAGGCAAGAGTAGACTCCTTGCGAGCGGCCGAGAATAGGCTTTCCTTAGCCTCTTCGAGCTTCTTCATACGGGCATAAACAATCGCACGCAGATAATCGGCCTTCCCAGTGGCTGTGATACGGTCGAGGAGCATAATCGCCTGATCGTTGTAGCCTAGAGCAGCCAAGCAGACTGCCGAGTTGTAGTCTGGATACTGGTTAATGATGTTGAGTGCACCACGATAATCTCTCACTGCAAGCCTATCGAGGCCCTGTTGATAGATCGCTTGGTCGGCTTCGTCCAGACGAGATATAAGCGTCTTGTCTACAAGGTCGTTCATACCCGACACAATAAAGTTGAGTGTATCGACACCGCCTTGATGCCAGCTACTCTGATCCATCGCTGTAACACGTGTCTCTACAATAACACTGAGCTTGCGCTGTAGATCTTCCGTTACATCAATATCTTGACTATACAAGTAGACAAAATCTTTACCCGTACGAATCGAGTCGGAGAGTGCAGGGTTCTCAACCTCTGGGAAGCGCACGAGATGCCTGCGGTGAGTATCCTTATTTTTGATCTTGGACTCGTTTTGAGCAATGTCCTTGAAGAAATAAGTATGCTTAGCAATGTTGGCACTATCCTTCTCGGTCAGAGATTTGTTCTTGAGCGAGTCAAGGGTAAAGTTCTTCTCAAAGTACTTTCTATAGTTCTTAGGTACCTTATCCACCGTCAAGGTGCTGAGCTTCTTGTCTAGGTAGTTCTTACGATGCTCTTCGTTGTATCTACCAGAGAAGCCACGATGCACCTTGCTAGAGTCTAGGCCATACAGATTATCGTTGTAGGCAGAGCCAAGCATCTCGATAGCCTTGTCGTTGAGGCGCTGATAGTACCGACCCTCTCTTCGTGCGTTCGCATTCATGATGCGTACCTCAGCAATATGCTTCCACGCCTGATAGTCCTGCAACCTTTTGTACTCAGCCGTGTAGTGGTCTAGGTACTTGTGCTGGAGATTTTTGGTAAAGAGGCTGTGCTTCTTTTGGTCAAAAAACTTCTTGTCATAGTCACTAGGATCAATGATATCCTTCTCGAACTTAGCAAACTTGGCGAACTCTTCGTCTTGCACCTTCTTGAACTGGCTGCCCTTGAGGACTACTGGTGGCAGAGCAGAGGTCTGATCGCCATTAATTAGGTGTGGCGTCAAAACAATCTGCCAACGATTGTCCATGAAAGCCTTGGGGACTGTCATCAAAAACGTCAGATTGATTTTACCATTACGCACAGTCGAGATCTTCAACTTAGGTCTATCTGCAACTACAGTAAAGGTTTCCAACGTCACGCTCTTCATATCCTCGTCATCTAAGGCTGGCTTATGAGCTGGACGAATGGTGTCAATTTTCGTTTCGTACGACACACGCTCGGAGAGAATGCCTCCCGACTTCTCCTCCTTGTTGGTGGGTAGATAAATATGAGGCCTACCCGATTGTAAGAACAAAGTTTTGGTAATCGGCCTAGAGCATGAAGCAATCATCAATAAGCCTGCAACACTAAAAAACAGCTTGTATGTCTGTTGTCGGTTCATTTTTTATTCAATATCAAAATTTACTTTAATCTCATCTACAGCAAATAAACAAGGTTAATACCACAGCGAGGGACAGCCCACGTAAAATCTCTATTGTGACTTAGCACTCTACTACTGCTGATACTTCTGCGATCATAGAAGCGCACAACAGCTCCCAAGCCGAACTCAAACTCAAAGTTCCAATTGGGTGTGATAACCTTAGCGTACCCAATGGAAGCACCAGCCCCCACAGAATATCCTTGTATATAATACGAGTATCTCTCGAATCCTCCATGCTTAAATATCTCCCCTATGCCAAACGCTCCAATAAATAGACCGTAGTTGTTGGAGAGTAGGGTCCAGTATCGCATACCCGGCTGAATACTAATGGACTGATCCGTTGCGATAGACTCGAATAGAGGTATCTCTCGCGAAGAATAACCATTGTTATTTTTCAGATTGTAGAGCCCAATCGAATAAGGAAGCCCCAAATTGGCAGGCCGAACAAAGAGAGGCAAGTGCAGCGACACATGCTTGGTTATAGAACTAGATATCTCAATATTAAAATTACCCGATAGGTTAGAGATCATGTCTGACCTAACGGCATAAGTCTGAGCTTTGAGCTCTCTACCACAACTCCACAGCCCGAGAAAAGAGAGCAAAGCAAATAGATACTTGTTCATTGTTCAAGTAAGGGTAAAAATTACATCATATTTGGAGGTTCATAGCATCACCCTTGACTTAATAAGTACACACTATGCAAAGGGAGATACGTGATTTTCGACGCGCAAAGGTATATAAAATATTTTAATATCTCATACAACCCCATTCCCTAACTCACCTTAACAGGCTATTAGTGACAGAAATACAACCTTAACAGAAAGACCAAACCTCAAGCAAGAAAGGGCAATTGTACTATAAAATCGTATACTGCACAGCCCTCAGAAAACGATGCTAAGTTACTCAAAAAACTAAAACAAAAAGTGTTAATGGTATATATCAAGATGATTACGGGCCTAGGAGTTCTTACGATGGAAACTCTTACTAAATAAATGGAGCTCGTGTGTGGAAAAGCTAGAGGGCACCTTGTCCTCGATCTCTACGATCGACCGCCAAGATACCCTCTAATGATTATTGGATAGGCTGCACTTTACCTAAGTAAAGAAACAACCCCACCGCATCTAGCAACAGCTACGGCTATTACGTCTGCGTGTGACTGCATGACGAACCTCCTCGAGCTTCTCTACACGCTTGAGGCGTTCGGGTTCGCTCTCTATCCATAGCTCTTCCTGCTCACTAGGACGCACATAAGCGATCGCTTCGCCCTTGCGCACTGTGGCACCCTGAGCTAGGACTTCGGTCAGGCGACCAGTGAAGTTGCTAATCACTGGCTCCATATAGCCACCCACAGTTTGAATGTAGCAGATAGGCTCATTAGTCTTAACTGATGTGCCCACGGCTGGAGCAGTAGAGTAGTCTGTAGGATCAACCTCCCAGATGATGCTACCCGAGGCAGCTGCAATAATGGGCTCCGTACCTTGGCGCTTGATTTTGAGAGCATCGGCCTCGTTGTAGCCTTGCTTAGTAAGCTCAGCGGTACGAGCCTTCTCTACTTCTTCCATGAAGCGCTGCTTAGCTACACCACTCTTGTAGTCGCGATACTGACGATCGTGCATGGCGAGCTCGAAGAGTTCTTCGTCGTCTTGACCATACTCCCAGCCGTTCTCGTCCATCTCCTTGCGATATTCATCAAGTGCATCGGGATAGTTGCTCTGTGGGTCTTCGTCTGTGAACTCCAGTCCTTTCTCCTTCGCTAGAGCGATGATCTCTGGATCAAGTTTCCCGGGAAGACGACCTGACTTACCGAGAATCATGCCCCATGTATTGTTGTCGATAGCGAGCCAACGCTCCTTACCCGTTACCATATTATATACGTTCATCAGCGCAACGTTCTTCACATACTGGCTGAATGGCGTTACCAAAGGTGGATAGCCAAGACGTGGCCATACATACTCTACCTCATTGAAGAGCTTAACGAGCAGATCATCTACGCTTAGCTCCTTCTCGCCCTTGGCTCTGAGGTGCATGTTGATACCTGCGTGTACCCCCTTGAGGTCGGCCATCATAGACCCCATCATACCACCGGGTAGGCCACAGCCCACGAGCAGCGAGGTACAGAGATAGTTGCTCTTCTCGATGAATAGCCCAAGGAAGTCGTCGATGAACTCCTGTGTAAGCGAGCGAGCCCTCATGTATGCGTCCATATTGATCTCGGGCACCTTGAAACCTGCGTCGTGTAGCATCTCACGGATCGTGATGACGTCTGGGTGAATCTTACCCCAAGAGATGGGCTCCATAGCTACGTCAATGATGTCTGCACCATTCTTACACACCTCAAGCATTGAGGCTACAGAGAAACCGGGACCAGAGTGCCCGTGGTACTCGATGATGACATTTGGATGCTTATCCTTGATCGCCTTAACCAAACGACCGAGGAAAGCAGGACGACCCACACCTGCCATATCCTTGAGGCAGATCTCTGGAGCGCCAGCCTCGATGAACTGATCGGCTAGAGCTGCATAGTACTCTACCGTATGTACTGGCGAATGCGTGATACAGAGCGTAGCCTGAGGGATCATGCCAGCCTCTAGAGCATACTTGATTGAGGGGATTACGTTGCGTGCGTCGTTGAGACCATCGAAAATGCGTGTAATGTCTACGCCTTGAGCCTTCTTCACCTTGTACATCAGACGACGAACATCGGCAGGCACTGGATACATACGTAGACCATTGAGCCCGCGGTCTAGCATGTGTGTCTGGATACCAGCTTCCTTGAGAGGTTTGGTGAAGGCTCTTACTGCCTTATTAGGGTTCTCGCCGTAGAGCAAGTTTACCTGTTCAAAAGCTCCACCATTAGTTTCTACACGGGCAAAGCAGCCCATCTCTACGATGACAGGGGCGATACGCTCGAGCTGATCCTTACGTGGCTGATACTTACCAGAGGACTGCCACATGTCGCGGTAGACTAGGCTAAATTTAATTTCTTTCTTTTCCATAAGAATGATACGGTATTAAGCAGTAGTATTCTTTATTTTCTATGATTTCTATTCCTTATTGAGGGCTATCCTCTAGCAGCTGTAGGGTGTGCATCCACTGCAAGGCTACTAGAGCAGCCGTTTCTGTACGCAGGCGACTCTCGCCAAGGCTGATGCCATGGCCTCCATGCTCTTGAGCTTGGAGGATTTCCTCGACGGTAAAATCCCCCTCGGGGCCGATGAATATAGTCACGTCCTCGCTCGGGCGATAGTAATGGTTGGGGAGCTTGCGCTCTTGAATTCCCCCCTCCGATCTACGACAGTGAGCCAAAAGCAAGCGATCTCCATGGCACAGTTCGAAGGCTTGCGCCACTGCTTGCTCTGTGATGAGCTCGGGGAGGAAGGCCTTCTGCGACTGCTTCATTGCGCTAAGCATGATGCGCTCCAGTCGCTCAGCATTGATATGCCTACGCTCCGAATGCTTGGCCTTGAGTAGGATAATACGATCGATACCAACCTCTACCGCTTTCTCCAGCAACCACTCCATACGCTCGATAGCTTTGGTAGGTGCTACCGCCAAGGTGATGCGTCCACGCCAAGCTTTCTCCCATCTCTCCGCCTTAGTCAGCTCAACGCCACAACGCCGTTTGCTCACCTCTACAAGCCGTGCCTCGTAGAGCATACCACGGCCATCAGTGATGAGTATCTCATCACCCTCTTTGGCTCGCAGAACCCTCTGACAATGCCCAGCTTCTACCTCTGGGAGCTCCTGCCGTGTCGCTATGTCAGGAGCATAAAAAAGTGGTAAATCTCGCATTGCGACCACATCCATTTCATTTAACCAACACCAAAGGTAAAGCATTATTGTGAGATAGTGGCTACCTTTGTACAAGAATTACAAACTTTTTTCCTCAATTGACTTCACGAGTGTGAGAATAGATATTATTACGGTATTACCCGAGATGCTGGAGGCTCCTATGTCTACCTCGATCATCGGGCGCACAAGGGGCAAAGGCCTTCTAGATCTGCACATACACAACCTGCGTGACTACTCGACAGACAAGTGGAAGCGTGTCGATGACTACCCCTTCGGCGGAGAGGCTGGTATGGTGCTACAAATCGAACCGATCGAGCGAGCAATCAACGCTCTCAAGGCGCAGCGTCACTACGATGAGGTAATCTTCACCTCGCCAGACGGCAAAACGTTTGACCAACCTATGGCCAACGAAATGAGCCTGCTGGAGAATATCATCATACTCTGCGGACACTATAAAGGGATCGACTACCGTGTGCGAGAGCACCTCATTACACGTGAGATCTCGATAGGCGATTATGTACTCACAGGGGGCGAATTGGCAGCAGCCGTGATGACCGATGCCATAGCTCGTCTGCTACCGGGAGCGATCGGCGATGCTGAGAGTGCTCTGAGCGATACCTTCCAAGACAATCTCCTAGCCCCACCTACCTACACCCGACCAGCCGACTACAAGGGCTGGCGTGTGCCTGATGTCCTGCTGAGCGGTCACGCTGCCAAAATCGAGCAATGGAAGATGGAGCAAGCCTTAGAACGCACTGAGCGACTTCGCCCAGACCTGCTACATAAATAAACGTAACGGCAGATGTCCCCCCATAGACCTACTATGCGCTAGACAGTGAGGCAAATGCCCAACCCTACCCTACTGCCCTATCTAACACCACTCTAGTGACTGCCGAGCCTACAAGCTAGAAACCTACTAAGCCTCTGCAATGCGATCTTATACGATCACTGCAGAGGCTTAGCTTTTTGACTAACGATATATAAGCGGGCACTTAGCGGCAGAAGCGGTGGACTTGTGGACGAGCCACAGAGTAACCTACTGCAATGTAGCAACCACTTGATAGAGTGGTGAGGTCTAGCGAACCAGCATCTACGACAAAGCGACCAACGCAGCCCCCCAATGCATCATATATCGCCACCTCTCGAATGCCTAATCCTATCTGCAAACGCCTCGTGGAGGCATCGTAGTAGAACTCGGACAGGGCAGTACCAATCTCATCTATCGAGAGAGTCTTGCCGGGAGTATTCGTAACCCCCCACCCCTTGGCTGTGGCCGCACTAATATCGACTAGATGACTACTAGGATTAAGGCTAATATCTATTGTCTTGGCCCAATCTCTGTTGTTATCATTGACCTGTACTGCGCTCACATCGGGGAGGTCGGCTAAAAGTTTGGCGAGCTTGTCGGCCGGTATCTGGTTATCCTCAAGTCTGATGCCCTGTACACCTTGACAATGCTCTAGATTGATGCCAATAAGTTTATTGTGCCCTGCGAATAGCTTCTGTAAGTTGGTTTGTGCCGATAGGTCGAGCTGCGTCAGCCGATTACCCTCACACTCCAACCAAGAGATAGCAGGGCTGTGCTTGAGGTCTAGGCTCTGGAGCCTATTGCTATCGCACACGAACCAAATCAGTCGCTTCTGTGCTTTGAGGTCTAGCTCCTCGAGGCGATTGTTGCCTAGCCAGAGGATCGAGAGATCAGGATTGTGCGATAGGTCTATTTTCTCCAGCTCGTTGTCCGAGGCTTTGATTTGCTTGAGGCTAGGCTGTTGGCTCACATCTAGTGAGCGGAGCTTATTGCCACTGACAATGAGCCAAGTCAGCTTGGTATTGGCCGAGAGATCTATCTGAGCCAAGTCATTATCACCGAGATATAGGTCCTCTAGAAGCATATTAGCAGATAGATCGATACTACTAAGTTCGTTATCGGTAAGCGTGAGAGTCTTTAGAACTTTATTGTGACGCAGGTCTATGGATCTGAGCTCATTGCTCACGGCGTAGAGCTTTGTCAGCTTAGTGTTTTGGCTTAAGTCAATACTCGTGAGCTTATTGTCGGCTACGCTTAACTCGGTCAGGTCTGGCAGATGCAAAACTTTAAGGCTCGTGAGCTCATTGTCATCGCATACAATCTCTGTCAGCCCTTGCCCATTGTCGGGGAGTATAAGCTCGGTGAGCTTATTGCCGTGGCAAAACAGAGAGATCAGCCCTTGGATATGCTTCAGATTCAGTTGTCCCGGTATCTGATTGCTGTGGCAGCTGATGACGTTCATCCTGCGCTGAGCCGATAGATTGAGCGGAGTCTTGATCTGATTGCGATCGCAGTAGAGCATATATAGATTCGGAGATTGGCTCACGTCTAGAGCCTCGAGCTTATTATTCATCACTTGTAGCCTCATGAGCTCCTTCGCTCCGCTAAGGTCTAGCTTGGTGATGCCCTGATCGTTGGCGATAAAGATCAAAATATCCTTGCCATATATCTTGACCTCTCGACCTGTGACTTGCTCGATAATCTTTTGGGCACCTGAGTATTCTTTGAGGCTGCCATCGCCGAAGTCGATAGAGAATTGGCTCCCCGATGCGCCACCAATAGTGAGGGTAATAGTCTGGTTCTCCTCTTCTAGAGTAAATCTAATGTTAGGATCGGAGGAGCTTCCCGAACCGAAGGCAATGGCTCCGGGATCAATGACGCCATTCCTAATGCGGTTATTGCCCAATAGATCTTGCTCTTCATTGACCTCGGGGACCAGCTCTCCTTGGCCAATCAGTGAGCTTTTGGGGGCTAATGCCCAATTTGCCCTCAGTGCTTCGGTGCGCCCGTCTACGTCTTTTTGGAATCCCGTGCTCCGAGAAGGGGCGACGAAGTTACTCAGATCCAGATCGTCCGCCACGAGATTGTTTCTTTGGAGGCAACCCTCCCCTAGGTCAAGGTTAGTAATAGGCTTATTAACTAGGCGGGCATTGCTCTGCACAATCGTAGAGTGATAGAGCTTACCTCCTGCTATGAGCTCCACACCTCCACCACGGCTCCCGGCAGTACAGTTGGCAATAATAGAGCCAATGATCGTGGTATTGACCTTACCTAGAATGCCACCTCCTCGACCACCGCCCGTATCCCCAAATGCAGGATCATCGGCATAGCAATTGATGATTTGACTGTGATGTATGACACTACCCTCGGAGTAAATACCCCCACCTACTAGACCTCTACTATGAGCGATGAGGCAGGCCTCTATACGGCTATCTATAGCAGAGATAGTGCCACCTTTGGCGCCATAACAATCGTAGAAGTGACTGTTGCGCACGGTACCGCCATGTATCGTAATAGCTCCGCCCTCGTCTACCCCCACACTACCTCGGAAGATGCAGTCCTCTACAATACCACCCTCCATGTAGACTGAGCCTCCACTAGCGCTCAACGTGGGTAGATAGGCTTGGTTATCCTCAAACAAACAGTTGCGTATCTGGGCCTCCTTGCCCTGACCAATGAAAACGGCTCCCCCGTGAAAAGCCAAATCTCCCTCCACACGAGTGTAGGTAGCATTGCGACGAATAATACTATTAACCAGTCGAATAGCTCCAGAAGCATAGAGAGCAGCTCCAGCAGACTTGGCTTGATATACATCGGCGTAAGCCCCCGTGAGAACGAAGCCATCGATCGTGATTGGCTTAGTCGCCTTCTTGTCCAAGTAGAGTAGATGGTTGGCATTACCTCTATTGCCAGAGATCTCCCACATATAGCGAGCAGTAGACCCCTCGGCGATCTTGCGCACCCATACGTCTTCTTCGGCGTCAATATCTGCACTTAGGATAGTTTGATTTTTGAAAACAAAGTGCATAGGCGCTTCCACCTCAGCCCGAGCTCGATCATCTTTGCTTACCTCTACTCCAGAGAAGCCACCATAGAGCGATACGCCATCCTTGAGTTTGAAAGTCAGAGAGCGCTTTTTACTAGACTTAATTAGCTCTGTCGGGTGGTAGAGCCCAGCAGCAACCCAAACTTCATCGCCCACGGACGAGGCATCTATCATTTTCTGTAGCTCACCCGAGGCATTCGTCCAAGAAGAGCCATCGCCAGAGCCCCCAGCCTTGACGAACCGAACAGTTTTCTGTGCGCTGGCCCAAGGGCTAGCCAGCAGGATACTCAAGAGTAGTACCCAAGTACGTAATTGGTTTCTCATAGATTTGTATTCTTTTGTATTTGTACTCGACACAAATATATCAATAAAAGCGACTTATTAAATCAACCTACATCAAATACCCCGTCTTTTTTACTTGCACACGACGATCACAGAGTCAGTCTGCATGCAAGATATAAATCATCTGTTAAAATATATCAATGATCTTCGGGATAATTTGAGCCACACTACAAAGGCAAACTTGAAAATCGAAGGACTGATTTTATCGGATTGATGGACTAATCCACTGCGATGTGTCCATCAATTCGGAAAAATTGATGGGAAGAAATACTAGAAAATAAGCTTCAAACATATCAATCTGCAGGAAATAGATATCTATATATAACTATATGAACGCATTACAAAAATCCATTCTAACCAACGATCTCCCCTGGACTAGGGGGTTGGCGCTCCAAGAGACCGTTGCACGGCATTTTGCCTCTTTTCGGCTAGAAACGCTGTATATATCTCTGATTATTACTATCTTTAATATGTAATTAACTGTATCGACATGGCAACCAAACCAACCGAACAGGCTCCTAGCTTCCTACAAGTATATACTCAGGTTCGTCGCGACCGGATGAAGCACTCCTTTCTCCGACAAATCAATGCTTGCGTTGATTGGAGAGGTATCCGCACGCTGCTGAACAAAGAAGTACACCAAGACACAGAATGCCGTAGGTAACCCCGCCTACGATGCCTTGCTGATGTTCAAGATTCTTTTGCTAGAGACATGGTATGGTTTGAGCGATTATGAGGTTGAGGAACGTATCAATGATTCTCTGCTTTTCAGTGAATTCCCAGGCTTAGACCTTGGCTATCCCTCTCCCGATCATAGCACCATCAGTCGTTTCCGCTCGGAGCTAACGCGTCTAGGGATTATGGATAAACTCCTTAGAG
>NZ_JRAR01000070.1:0-320 GCF_000768935.1 Porphyromonas sp. COT-290 OH860
TCGGTAAGCACGTGTTTCTTATACCCATACCGATAATGCTTGCCTTTGCGTACCCAACGAGCCTCTGCATCAACACCGGGCTTACTACTTCTGAGTTCATACTGATAAGCCTCCTCTTGATCCAACGCCTCCTGCGAGCGAGTATCCTCTCTATCCTCGGCCACTTCAATAACCACACTCCCATCGGGAGCATAAGGGCTGTCTACAATGCTCGCATCAACGATGGCGCCTTGGTCAATGCGGCTAATGCCATGTTTCTTGAACTGCTTGTTCAACTCTCTAAGGAGTTTATCCATAATCCCTAGACGCGTTAGCTCCGA
>NZ_JRAR01000071.1:0-31782 GCF_000768935.1 Porphyromonas sp. COT-290 OH860
TGTCGATACAGTTAATTACATATTAAAGATAGTAATAATCAGGGATATACACAACGTTTCTAGCCGAAAAGAGGCAAAATACCGTGCAACGGTCTCAAGAAAGGTAAATTTACCAGCCCTTATCAATCATACCGCTACCAAAACAAATCCGATGAGCCGTATCGTAGATGACAGCATACTGCCCCGGAGCAATCCCTTGAATCCGCTCATGGCTATCAAGGCGATATAGCCCCATGCCAGCATCGTAGTGCAACGTACCGTGAGCAAACTCCGGAGTATGACGGATCTTGAAACACACTTCCAACGGCTCTCTACTACTCTCTGGGACGACAACCTCTTGGCCTGCTACGAGTGAAGCCTCGTAGCTCCATGGGTCCAAACTGATGAAATTCATCTCCTGAGTCTGGATATGCTGGCCGTACTGATCGGCTGGATCATAACCTCGGCTCACAAGAATAATGTTGCGCTTGATGTCTTTCTTAACTACGAACCAAGGTCCTCCGCTTAACCCAAGCCCTTTACGCTGACCGATCGTGTGAAACCAATAACCATTGTGCCAGCCGAGCATCTTGCCCGTTTCTCGCTCAATGATACGCCCGGGCTTCGTACCAAGTGCACGCTCAATAAACTCGTTATAGTTTACCTTACCAAGGAAGCAGATGCCTTGACTATCCTTGCGGTGTGCACTGGGGAGCTTAGCCTCCTCGGCGATTGCTCGAACCTCCGCTTTAGTCAGATGTCCAGTAGGGAAAAGCAACTTGCTAATCTGAGCGAAGTTAATCTGAGCAAGGAAGTCCGTCTGATCTTTGACAGGGTCTGGAGCTGTCGATAAGTAGAGGCGATCGCCAACGTAGGTCGTAGTAGCATAGTGCCCCGTCGCAATGAAGTCGAAGTCCTTGCCCCATTTCTCCTCAAAGCACCCGAACTTGATGAGCTTATTGCACATCATATCAGGGTTGGGCGTAAGGCCGCGCTGCACCGTGTCGATCGTGTACTGCACCACATTAGCCCAGTATTCGTCGTGCAGAGGTACGATCTCTAGGGGCAAATTGTACTGACGAGCGAGCATCTGTACCATGGCAATATCATCTTCCCAAGAGCAATCCTCAAACCCATCTCGATCCATGCCGATCTGGATATAGAAAAGTGTAGGCCGAATACCAGCCTTGCATAGCAGATGTACGACGACACTACTATCCACACCACCCGACACGAGTGCCGCCACACGAGGATCCTTTACCCCCGAGCGTTCGATCCGCTCCCTCAACGGAGCTACTAGCCTATCTATATCCATTGTTCACTAGCACTCATTAATCAGCAGAATAGAGAATATTCTTAATGTCTATATGCGAGAGATATGTTTAATATGCAGTCTACAGCCTTAGCTCCTGCGAGAAACTTCTAATAATTCTAGGTCTATCTTCATCGTACTCATCAGAAAAGAAATCTAGTGTAGGATCACTGTATTTATTCTGAATTCCCAATAATCCTCCAAGGGAATGAGTAAAAAGATCAAGCATAATGCGACGATCCTTACTACCCCGAATTTTATCATATAAATCGGGATATTCTCTACGTACCTCAGGGCTTAAATAAACAAGAAAAGGGACTGACACACCTTGGGGAAGCATGCCGTGATCACAGTAATTTGGATTTCTGGGATCATCATAGATTACCTCTCCATGATCAGAAAAGTAGACTACAATGGCGGCTCTCTTTGAGTAAAAATTAATAATCTGTGTGACTACATAATCATTATAGTAGATGCTATTTATGTAGTCAGATACTACCTGATCCTTATCTGGAGCTCGTCTTACAGGTAAACTGTCAGGAGAAAACTTAGCAAATGACTTTGGGAAACGTTTTCCATAAACAGGGTGTGAACCCATAAGATGAACGATTTGTATCAACCCTCTTTTACCAGCCTCCTCGGCCCTACTGGTTGTCTGTAGATAAGGCAAAAGATCTTCGTCATAGAAACTCTTAGTATGATCATGTTCCTCATCAATACTACGAGCATTCGCATACTTGTATCCATCCGAGAGTTTCGCAAATGTATTTAGTGGCTGTATAAAAGTTCCAGTACTTTCTTGATTGCTCGTCCACTCTACCCAATAGCCTGCTTTGGAAAATACACTAGGCAAGGCAGGGTAATCGTACCACTTTCCTTGCATTTCATTTGTTTGATATGTAAAAACCTTAGTTAAGGATTCTATTGTATTGGGAGCAGGGCTAACTACATCCGTATAGGCAGTAAGATCTCCCGTAACCAATAATGAATCTAGGCCGGGTGTATTGGAGAGGGGGAAGCCATAACAATGCATATAATCTCTTCTGAGCGTTTCGCCTACTACTACGACAACATGTAACTGACTCTGGGGGGGGGTAGTTACATACTTCTGTTCTTTCAGCTCCCCTATATCAATCTTAGCAATACGATTAGTTGCATCTGAAATAGCATGCGACTCCCTTATAAACCCTACTGTATTCCAAAGCAGGCGATCATAAGGAGCAATAGTCAAATCATAAGCCTGCCCGCTATCCATAACTTTCTGGTAAGTACGGGGGGTAGAGTACCCCAAAACAACTGCCACTGGAGGAATCGAAAGGAGAAAAAGAACAGGAACAAACCGAAAGCGCTTACCCTTGGCCCAAGATACATATCTCATCACAGTCCAAACAATTACAAAACCTACGAGCAGAACAAGTATAAGCATGGAAACATCAAATGATGCCTCAAAGTACTCACTTGCCTCTCTAGGATTGGTCCCGGCCAAGACTTGAATTACACTCTGAGTATACACCATACCATACCGATAGAGCATAAAACTCTCTGCCACAAATAGCAGAAGAGAAACTAAAATAATTGCCGTGCCCCAGATAATTTTATTAATACGATGACTAGCGAGAAGAGCATACCCCCACCAAGAGATGACAGACCAAAATAAAGAACGCAAAGCAGCTCTCATCATTGCCCCCCACAGACTAATACCTACAATTAGGCTTTCACCTTCGGGAAGAAGGTTATAACTCTTAAAAATAAAGACCGAGTTAAGGCTCATCTGTAGCAAAAAAAGTAGCACAAGAACCCAAAGGCCTTCACTTAGACCTGCGCTATACTTCTCGAAACAATAAGTATACACACTCCTAATCCGAGCAATAAATCTCATAGAATTATGCAATAATGTACTCCTATATCCTACCTTCTTGCTACATCCGCTCGGGCATCTCGATGCCGAGTAGGCTCATGCCTCGCTGGATTGTCGAGGCGACCTCACGGCTTAGAGCTAAGCGGAAGCCACGCACCACTTCGTCCTCCTCCTTGAGTACCGAGAATTCGTGGTAGAACTGATTGTACTCCTTCACCAACTCGTAGGTATAGTTCGCCACGACGGCAGGGCTATAGCTACGGCCAGCCTCGGCTACAACCTCGGCATACTCGGCTAGACGAGCAATAAGCTCCTCTTCCTTAGGAGCAATAGCTAGACCCAGCGTTGAGAAACGCTCGGGAATACTCATGCCAGCTTCTGCTGCACGGCGCAGCAGCGACTGAATACGTGCGTAGGTGTACTGAATGAACGAACCAGTATTGCCATTGAAGTCGATCGACTCCTTGGGGTTGAAGGTCATATTCTTGCGTGGATCTACCTTGAGGATAAAGTACTTGAGCGAACCCAAGCCTACACGGCGAGCGACCTCTAGAGCCTCCGCCTCGTCCATATCCTTAGCCTTGCCTTGCTCTTGGGCGATCTCGTGTGCGGTACTGATCATCTCCGCCATCAAATCATCGGCATCGACTACCGTTCCCTCACGGCTCTTCATCTTACCCTCGGGTAGCTCTACCATGCCATAGCTGAAGTGTACCAGCCCCTTACCAAACTCAAAGCCGAGTTTGTCAAGTACGATTGATAGGACTTGGAAATGGTAATTCTGCTCGTTACCTACCACATAGACCATCTTATTGATCGGATAATCCACGAAGCGTAGCTTAGCCGTACCAATATCCTGCGTCATATAGACAGAAGTGCCGTCCGAGCGCAATAGAATCTTACGGTCGAGCCCCTCGGCGGTAAGGTCTGCCCATACGGAGCCGTCCTCGTCACGAGTGAAGATACCAGCCTCTAGCCCACGAAGTACTTCGTCCCGCCCTACAAGGTAAGTGTCGGACTCGTAGTAAATCTTATCAAAATCTACTCCCATACGCTTGTAGGTTTCGTCGAAGCCGGCATACACCCACTGGTTCATACGCTTCCATAGGGCTACGGTTGCCTCATCGCCCTCCTCCCACTTGCGCAGCAGGTCTCGAGCCTCAGCCATTAGCGTAGAGGCAGCCTCAGCCTCTTCCTTAGTCTTACCCGTGGCCATGAGTTCGCTGACCTCCGCTTTGTAATGCTTGTCGAAAAGCACATAGAAGTCGCCTATGAGATGATCGCCCTTGACGCCACGGCTCTCGGGCGTAGCTCCCTCACCCCACTTGATCCATGCAAGCATCGACTTACAGATGTGAATGCCTCTATCATTGACGATATTGGTCTTGACCACCCTTTGACCATTGGCCTTGAGAATCTCTGCAAGGCTATAGCCCAGCAGGTTGTTGCGCACATGACCTAGGTGCAGGGGCTTATTGGTATTGGGAGATGAGTACTCGATCATCACTAGCGGATCTTCATCGCTTGCCACACGATGCCCATAGTTGGGTGTCGAGGCAATCTCATCGAAGAGCTCCAGCCAAGCTGATGAGGCAATCGTCAAGTTGAGAAAACCTTTGATGACCTGCACCGCAGCAACAGTAGGCTCGTGCGCCAGCAGATAGTCGCCAATCTCCTGAGCCGTAACTTCGGGGGACTTACGGCTGATCTTGAGCAGAGGGAAAGCCACGAGCGTGAGATGCCCCTCAAACTCTTTCTTACACTTCTGTAACTGAATCTGAGCCTCGGCTGGGGTTTGCTCATAAAGAGCCTCTACGGCACGAGCAATCGCTGTATTGAGTTTAGTGATAATCGACATAGAGTTTTTGAATTGATTTTAAGCTACAAAGTTAATAAAAACGCCTCAATCCTAAATTTCCCAGATCTTAGTAGCAGGGGTATGCCCCTCTCCCTGATTGACGGCTTTTCATGGAACAGTACTGCATCTACTCTTTGGGGCTAAAGTATGTGATGCCTATGAATTAACAAATATATACAAATCAAGCAGTAGAATTTATATGTTTGGAGAGGTATTGGAGCATAAGCCCAATAGGCTACGGATAGTAACCCCAAAAGTGGCAGACTGCGTATTTGGCCTCTAGGAGGCTCTACACCGCGTCCGAACTTGTTTTAGCACTTAGCCCCTAACCGAACAAAAACAACCCGTCCAAAAGGCCTACGACATAAACCACTACTACACAAACATATAAAATCAAATCCAAAGCAACTCCATACGTTCGTAGCACAGTTTTGAGATTTTCGACCCATCAATCCTTGCCGATTGATGGACATACCTCAACAGATTAGCCCACCAATCCGAATAAATCTTCCCATCAATTGCTCTCAACTGACCAAACGCCCTTAACAAACGCCCCCCCATTCCACCAAACTCTTCAATAAATTCTTAACAATCCTTAACTAAAAAAGCGACAAACGTCTGCAAGAAATCGCCAAATCTGAGCCACTAGCGGGCTGAGGCTCTGTGACACGTAACAAAAACTATCAAGAGCGAGAGCTCACGTTTATTTGGCTAAATTTGTGAGGATAACGAACAATCATCATCAACTCTATGCATACACGTTATACGCTATCGCTATTCGCTGCTTTTACGCTACTAGCGACTTTCGGGTCAGTAGCACAGACAGACAGCATTCCCAGTCATCAATCGACTAAGGCCACGCAGGAGGTAGAGCGCCCCAAGCTCCCTGCCACACAGCTGCGTTACCGAGGGCCAATCTCCATCGGTGCGCCAATCCTATCGGATAGCCTCGATGTACACGCACGGCCATTCGACTTAGGCGCATCAGCCTCTAGCCTCATCAGTCTTAGCCCCGAGAGCAATATCTATCGAACGATTGGGGCCGATGACCAAGGCGTCTTCACGACGACTACCGCCCCTTTTGCCTCGAATCAGGAGCTACAGGCTCATCTCTATGGCTTCTACTTGCTCTCTGGCAGCTATGCCAAGGGAAAAGTCAGCATCGAGTGCGATGCGCCGTGGGAGCTCTACCACAATGGCAAGAAGATAGGCTCTGGTCAGGGGAAGGCCTTGGCCGATAGTACAGCATCTACTCGGCTACCCATTACCCTTGCGCCCGAGATGCATACGCTTCTGCTCAAAGTACAGCCGCTCAATAAGGAAAAGGCCTCCAAGACCATTAGCCTAAGGGCAGGCTTTACACCCGATAGAGCAGACGCAGATATTCGTCTGCTAACCGAGCCTACGAGATACCCCGATCTCAGCTATATGATCTATGGCTCAACCCTCTCGGGGGTACGTATCTCCCCCTCGGGTCAATACAGTATCCTCTACCTGACCGAGCCAGTGGCAGGTAAGCCAAGCCATCACCGTGCGTACCTATACAGAGGCACTAAGCGCATCGGGGAGCTATCGGGCGTGGCGGCTCGAGCGCAGTGGTTACCGAAGCAAGATAGGCTCTACTTCGACGAAGCCTCGGCTTATGGACGTAGCCTATACTATCTCGACCCTACGACGATGATGCGTGAGCTCATCTGCCGGCAGATCCCAGAGGGGCGCTACATCGTGTCGCCCAATGAAACAGCTCTCGTCTTCTTCCCCGAGGACAAGGGGCCAGAGTACAAAAAGACCCTCGACCGCTTCGCCTCGGCAGATGAGCGGATCAAGGGTTTTAGGGACAGGAGCTTCTTGGCCGTTTTTGATCTAAAGACAGAAACTTATAGACGCCTTACTTTCGGCTCTCGAGGGACAATGCTACAAGATATGGCTTCGGACGATAGCAAGCTCATATTCTCCGTGCATACCCCTACGCCCGCCAAAAGTCCGTTTAGGAAGTCGGACTTCTACGAGCTCAATCTAGGTACAATGGCGGTCGATACCCTATTTGCCAATTCGATAGACATATCTAGCGTACGCTACACCTCGGACAATCAGCATTTGGTCGTCAAAGGGTCCGCTGCTAGCTTCGACTATATCGGTGCGGTTGTGCCCAAAGGCAGTGCAGTGAATGTCTTTGACGAACAGCTATTCCTCTACGATAGAGCCAGTAACTCCGCCAGAGCACTTACCAAATCGCTGGATCGCACGATCGCCTCTGTGCAGGTACCACGAGATCGCTTCGAGGCGTATTGCCTAGCAGAGGTAGGCGACGAGCGGGCGATCTATAAGATTGATCTGGCGACGGGACGCACCAACAGACTCAGCCAGAGGGAGGAGGTTGTCAAGTCTTTTGCTGTTTCTCGCCGAGGTCAGGAGCTGGTCTATGTCGGGCAGAGCGCACTTAGCTCCGATCGGTTCTACGCCATAGATACCAAGCGGGGTCGGGAGCAACTGGTCTACGACTTCGCAGCCGAGAAGATGCAGCATCTAGAGGCGGGCACGGTCAAGGATTGGGATTGGACTGCACCAGACGGCACACGCATCGAGGGACGATATTATCTACCTCATGGCTTTGACCCCAGCAAGAAGTACCCGATGCTGGTCTACTACTATGGCGGCACCTCACCGGTACATCGCGGCTTCGAGGGGGCTTATTCTCTATCCATGTACGCCTCACTTGGCTACGTTGTCTATAGCCTCAACCCCAGTGGGGCCACTGGCTACGGACAGGAGTTCGCCGCACGCCACATCAACGCATGGGGTAAGCGTACGGCTGACGAAATCATCGGAGCGGTCAAAGACTTCTGCAAGGCACACGCCTTCGTCAATGACAAGAAAATCGGCTGTATGGGGGCGAGCTATGGTGGCTTTATGACGCAGTACCTACAGACTCAGACGGATATTTTCGCAGCAGCAGTCAGCCATGCAGGGATCTCTGCCATTGCGTCCTACTGGGGCGAAGGCTTCTGGGGCGTGGGGTACAGCACGATTGCCAGCAAGGATAGCTATCCGTGGAATAACCCTAAGCTATACACCGAACAGAGTCCACTCTATCTGGCGGACAAAATCCACACCCCACTATTGCTCATTCACGGTCTGTCGGATACTAATGTCCCCGCAGGAGAGAGCTGGCAAATGTTTAATGCGTTGCGCATACTAGGAAGGCCAGTCGAATTCGTTGGTGTATATGGGGAGGATCATCACATCTTGGATCCGCAGAAGCGGTACGAATGGTCTTCGGCGATCATGGCATTCTTCGCCAAGTACCTACAAGACAACCCTACATGGTGGGACGACCTCTTCCCCAAGACCGGCGTATAGCCCTGTCAGAGTAGGACCTGAGGGTATAAACATTCATCAAATACTAGACTTATGAAACGAATTTGTTTGCTTATCGCTGCACTCTTGGTGCTAGCTTCGTGTGACAAAAAGTCGAAGGACGTACCTAAGCCACCCAAGATTGACGAACTGAAAGAACCCTTCTTCAAGGGGAGAATCCCACTTCTTGGCGAATATCTGGTGCACGACTTCGAGCTCGTCGGCTCCGTCACTCAGATGACTAGCGAGATCGAGGGCGTCATGTTCAGCAGGGTTGAACGCATCTTCCAACCTCCCTACTTAGTAGAAGCAATCACACACAGCGAGCATGGTTCAGACGCTAAGCGCTACACATACATCACACACCCCAAGCTGGGGCGTCCTGTGATCTCTGCAGTCTATGTAGAGCACAAGCCCTCTAGGCCATATACAGTCAATTACTTCTACGACAAGGCGGGCAATATGGTACTTGAGCGACGCATTCAGGGGGAGAAGGTAGAGCAAGAAGTGCGCTATATGTACGACTACGCCAAGCGAGAGGTAAGCATACGTATCGTAAGAGATGGGGTCGAGAGCCCCAAGGATCAGCCCTACTGCGCCCAAGACAAGAAGGGACGCATTGCTTGGATATACACATATCTTGACGGACAACCTTCGCAGAGAAACGACTACCAATACGACGATCTAGGAAATATTGTACAGACCGAGCAGACCACCTACGCCAACAAGAGTAGCGTCAAGAAGGTTACGAAGTTTAAGTACAACAGAGAGGGACTCGTGACGAGCTCAGAAACCTTGCTTAACGGCTCGGTCGAAAGCAAACAAATGATAGAATACGAGCTAGACCGAGAGAGCAACTGGACACGCAAAACGGTCAAGAGCTATGACGGCAAGGGCGAACTCACAGGCACGCTCGTCACCAAGCGCACGATTACCTACAAGAAGAAATAGGCTGCCGACAGCCTAGAAACAGTTAGCCCCGCTGGAGCGATCTCCTAAGAGATGTTCTCCAGCGGGGCTAATTTGTAGGATGAGGTCCACTCGCCTTATAGAATTTCCTTGTGCAGATTCGCCACTAGGCTACTTGCTCCGATGCGTAGCAGCTCTGGCGTTAGCCATTCCTCGCCGAGGATATGCTTGACGAGTGTGTAGTACTTCACCGCATCTTCGGCAGTCTTGATGCCACCGCTGAACTTGATGCCTCGCTTGTGGCCATACTTCGTGTGGTACTCCTTGAGCACCGTACACATGATGTAGGCAGCCTCTAGGTTAGCACCGGGATATTCCTTACCAGTAGAGGTCTTGAGGAAGTCTGCCCCTGCATAGAGCGAGAGGATAGAGGCACGACGAATGGCCTCTGGCTCGGCGAGTGCACCCGTTTCAAGGATTACTTTGAGGTGTGCATCTCTACAAGCCGCTTTCTGCTCTTCGATTTCGCTGCTTGCCTCTTCGTAGTCGCCCTCTAGGAACTTGCCGAGGTTGAGCACGATGTCTATTTCATCTGCTCCAGCAGCCACGGCGAGAGCGGTCTCGGCAATTTTAACCTCGATGAAGCTCTGCGAGGCTGGGAATGCGCCACTAACACAAGCTACACGTACGTTTGGTGCAGTAAGGGTTTCACGCACTGTGCTCACGAAGTTGGGGTACACACAGATGGCTGCTACGTTGGAGATACTGTCGTCTAGCCCATCATAGTCATTGACCTGCTCTGTGAATTTGGCAACCTTGGTCTCCGTGTCTGCGCCCATGAGGGTCGTGAGGTCAATCGTGCCGTGGAGAAATTTCTTAACCTCTACCGTATTATTAGCTTCAAACTCGGCATCGAGGATCTTGGCTATGGCACTCTGTAGCGCCTCGCCCATGAGGGCTGGGGCAAACGAAGCGAAAGCCTCTTCGTACTTACTTATTGTCTGTTCCATTTAGTTTAGGATTATTGATATGTCTAGTCTTGTCTCGGCTCGTTTTCTTCTCCAGATTGCGTGCGAAAGCCTCAGTTAGGTCTACACCCGTCTGGTTGGCCAGACAGAGCAACACCCACAGCACATCGGCCATCTCATCACCCAGATCATGGCTCTCGCCTGCCTTGAAGCTTTGGTCGCCGTATTTGCGTGCCATCACTCGAGCCAGCTCGCCGACCTCTTCGGTAAGTATCGCCATATTAGTTAGCTCGCCGAAGTAGCGTACGCCGTAGGTCTTGATCCAGCCATCTACTTGCATTTGAGCCTCTCTGAGGCTGAGCTCTGCCTTGTGTCTGTGTTCCGTCGTCATGAAGAGAAATACCGCTAAAATGTTTGCCAAAGGTAGTAAAGAATAACGGGAGTGCAGGAGAATATGCTCACTGAAGCCTGCCTCTTGACCACCTAGCGAATAAATTACCGTGCCACGGATCCACTTGAGTGGGCTCTGTGGCACGGCTTGTCTATTTGGTCCAATGTGGCTCTGCGAAATTACTTTACACGCTCCAGCTCTACGGTGAAGTGACGCATCACTAGTAGCTCGTGTATGATATGGAAGCCCTTGGTGATGTGATCGGCTCGCTCCTTGACATTGGCGAAGGCCGCAGCTACGACGTCCATATGGTTGTTCGTATAGGTGCGGCGAGGGATCGCAAGGCGAAGTAGCTCGAGTCTTGGATAGCGATTCTCACGTGTATCGGGATCTCTATCTGCCAGAATGGAACCAATCTCCACACCACGGATACCAGCCTCCAGATATAGCTCAACGCCTAGGGTCTGAGCGATGAACTGCTCCTTGGGCACATGGGTAAGCACCTGCTTGGCGTCTACAAAGATGGCATGGCCACCTGCTGGACGCTGGTAGGGAATGCCATACTCGTCGAGCTTAGCTCCAAGATAAGCAACCTGACGAATACGTGCATCGAGCGTATCGAACTCGGTACCCTCGTCCAGACCTTGTGCCAGAGCATTCATATCTCGCCCGCTCATACCACCGTATGTGATGTAGCCCTCGTTCATGATGCAGAACATCTGACAGCGACGCCACAGCTCCTCGCTCTTGAAAGCAACGAAGCCCCCCATATTGACGATAGCGTCCTTCTTGCTCGACATCGTCATGACGTCGGCATACGAAAACATCTCTCGCACGATCTCCTTAATGCTCTTGTCGGCGTAGCCTGCCTCCCTAGTCTTGATGAAATAGGCATTCTCGGCGAAGCGTGCCGAGTCGAGCAGCAACATAATGCCATATTTGCGGCACAGCTCCGAGGTCTCACGGATATTTTTCATAGATACGGGCTGCCCCCCTGCGGTATTGTTGGTCACAGTGAGCACCACGCATGGGATCTGCTCCTTGGGTGTTTCCTTGAGGATCTTCTCGAGCTTATTCAGATCCATCTCGCCCTTGAATGGTAGCTCGATCTGTGTGTCGGCTGCAGCATCAATCGTGCAGTCTGGTGCGTATGCTTGTCGAAACTCTATATGCCCCTTGGTCGTGTCGAAGTGAGAGTTGCCGGGGAGGATATCGCCCTTCTTGACAATAGTAGAGAAGAGCACATTCTCGGCGGCACGCCCCTGATGTGTGGGCAGGAAGTAGTCGAAGCCTAGGATATCCTTGATTGCACTCTTCATGTTGAAGTAACTCGATGCTCCTGCGTAGCTTTCGTCCCCTAGCATCATCGCCGACCATTGTCTGTCGCTCATGGCTCCAGTACCCGAGTCGGTCAGCAGGTCAATGAATACTTGGTCGCTTCTGAGCTTGAAAAGGTTGTACTTGGCATCACGAATCCACTGCTCGCGATCTTCTCGTGTTGATACCCGTATAGGCTCTACCATCTTGATCCTGTACGGCTCGGCATAAGGTAACTTCATAACAATTCTCTTGGTTAATAATTAAGACATTTTTTAGTGAATTGAATTCTGGCTAAAGTTACGAAAAAACAAACACCAACCTCCTCGGGCGAGATTTATATTTTAGCCCAAATTTCAGAATGTTGATGAGAGAAACGCTTTAGACTAGCGAGAAAAACGGCAGACCGTGTATTTGGAGCCTAGGAGGCTCTAGATTGTGTCCGACTTCGTTTTGGCACTCCTCTCCAGTCCAATGGAAATAACCACCTAGAACGATACATTTGCAAACGCTTAATATACAAACAAATAAAACATGATCACAGTTGATTTTATGCCTTCGTGTCGCCCTTTTGAGGATTTCTACCCATCAATCTTCTCGGATTAGTGGGCACATTGGCGAGAATTAGCCCACTAATCCGAAAAAGTCTTCCCTTTAATTTCCCTATATCGTCGCCTTGATCTCCCAAAACCTCCCTACCGTCCGACTAAATTTCAGCGTAATTTGTTTACACACTTTAACCAAAAACTCGAAAAGTAGATTTCTCGAATCTTCGGATTTTCAACGCTGCACGCAGCGTTGCTACAAGGCAGAGCTAGCAAACCGAAAAGGCGATTGATAATAATCTTGTAGCAACACCTCGGGCTGTGTCGCGTGAGGGATTGTCCACCGGCCTCTACCCTCGAAACTGTTTAGTCATGAGGGTGATTGTTTTTACAGATATAAATTCTAACAAACTCTTTTTTATTAGTAAGTTATTTGATGAAATATCTGTACCTTTGTGGTAGCTCAACTAAATAGATAAAATGCAATGAGAACAAATCTTAGTTCGCTTATCAAACTTACAGAGATCCCCGAGCAGTATTATCGCCCGGCCAATGCTCTAGAAGAGGCCGTCCTAACACGTTACGAGAAGATCCCAACTTTCATCGGAGAAAACGATAAGGAAGCCGCTACCCTACTAGCGCGTGAGGTGGCAGAAGGTATTCGTACCAAGGCTGCTGAGGGTAAACAATACATACTCGGACTATCGGGAGGCGAATCTCCTGTGATTGTTTATCAGAAGCTAATTGACCTGCACAAAAACGAAGGCCTTAGCTTCGACAACGTAGTAGCGGTGCTCGGCTATGAGTACTACCCACTTGGCGCTAATGCGGCTCAGGGCTGTTTGGCTAAGGTGCGTGAGGAGTTTCTCAACCACGTAAACATCAAAGCCGAGCATATCCTAGCGCCCAATGTAGCTCTACCAGTAGAGCAGATTAGCGCCGAGTGTGCTGGCTTCGAAGCACGCATTGACGAGCTTGGCGGGTTGGATATGATCATTCTTGGTATCAGCACGACCTCAAGCATCGGCTTCAACGCCCCCGGCACCAACGCCAACACCTACACACGCCTCGTGGTGCTAGACCCAGTTGCTCGCAAGGAGGCTGCCAAGAGTATGTTCAACCACCTAGACGAGGTGCCACAGAGTGCCATTAGCCTAGGGCTAGCCTCTATCCTCAAGGCTCGTCGCATCGCTCTAGTGGCTTGGGGCGATAGCAAAGCCAAGCAGATTGCCCAAGCTATCGAGCAGCCACAAAACGACCTTGTACCTGCCTCTATCCTACAGCAGCACAACAACGCCCGTGTGTACCTAGACCTTGGCTCGGCCTCGCTCCTGACACGCATCAACCACCCTTGGCTGGTAACGAGCTGCGTGTGGAACAAGAAGCTCATTCGCCGTGCTATCGTATGGCTCTGCGAGATCACAGGTCTACCTATCCTCAAGCTCACCAACAAGCACTACACCGACCACGGTCTAGGCGAGCTGGTAGCCAAGTATGGATCGGCGTACAACGTAAACATCAAAGTTTTCAACGACATTCAGCACACCATCACGGGCTGGCCCGGAGGTAAGCCCAATGCCGACGATACCAATCGCCCAGAGCGAGCCAACCCATACCCCAAGCGTGTGATCGTCTTCAGCCCACACCCCGACGATGATGTAATCTCCATGGGAGGAACATATCGTCGCCTCGTGGAGCAGGGACACGACGTACATGTAGCCTATCAGACCTCTGGCAACATTGCCGTGGGCGACGAGGAGGTAATCCGCTATGTGAGCTTCCTGCGCAATGTGTGCAAGCACTACGGCCGTGAAGATGACCCCGTACTACAGAAGGCAGAGGAGATCCGTGACTTCTTGATGAACCACAAGAAGGAGGGTGAGCCTGAGCGTCTGGACGTGCGCTTCATGAAGGGTAATATCCGCCGTGAGGAGGCTCGCACAGGTAGCCGCTTCGTAGGTCTAGATGACGACCATATCCACTTCCTCGACCTACCATTCTACGAAACTGGTTTGGTTAAGAAGAATGACCTCAGCGAGGCAGACATCACGATCGTCAAGAACTTCATCGAGAGTATCAAGCCTCACGAGATCTTCGTTGCTGGCGACCTTGCCGACCCACACGGCACACACAAGGTGTGTCTAGATGCAATCCTAGGGGCTATCGACCTATTCAAGCACGAGAAGTGGTACGCCGAGGACTGCCGTGTATGGATGTACCGTGGTGCTTGGGCAGAGTGGGAGATCGAGCACATCGAGATGGCTGTGCCAATGAGCCCAGAGGAGCTACGCTTCAAGCGCAATAGTATCCTCAAGCATCAGAGCCAAATGGAGTCTGCGCCATTCCTTGGCGACGACGAGCGCCTATTCTGGCAGAGATCGGAAGACCGCAACCGTGGTCTGGCTCAGCTCTACGCAAGCCTCGGTCTAGCTTCGTACGAGGCTATTGAGGCCTTCGTACAGTATCATACGGTAGACTAGCTATATTTACCTATCATAAAGTCTAGGGGGCTGTGTCGAATATCACATTCGGCATAGCCCCCTAGAGGCATTAAGTATGGGACAATGAAAGGATTACTATATACACTTCTACTAGAAGGGCTATTCGTTGCCTCTCCTTTGCTGGCACAAACCAACTACGATAGCCTAATGCGTCGCTCTGGGCTAGTCGATGTGCAGAGCCTAGAGCCAAGTATCGGGGTAGAACTCAAGTACAGCACATCGGACAACTTCGTCGGGCGAGATATGTACGGCTCACTAGAGCGTGCTTATCTAGAACGAGGGTTTGCCGAACGAATTGCTCAAGCACAGCGCCTGCTAACCAAGCGACGCCAAGGCTATCACCTGCTGATCTACGATGCTGCACGACCGATGAGCGTGCAAGCTGCCATGTATGCACTGGTGGAGGGAACGCCTCTAAGTATCTACGTTGCCCCAGCCAAGCGAGGCGGTCGGCACAACTATGGCGTAGCGGTAGATCTGACAATCGTAGATGATAAGGGGAAACCGCTCGATATGGGTTCGCCATTCGATCACTTCGGTGCAGAGGCGCACGTTGGTAGTGAGGACTCCTTAGTCAAGGCTGGGCGTATGTCGGCAGTAGTTCGAGCTAATAGGCGGCTACTCTACTCCATTATGAGTGAGGTGGGCTTGCGACCCTATGACAAAGAGTGGTGGCACTACCAAGAGCGCATCTCAATGACCGAAGTAAGGCGACGCTATAAGCGGCTCGACTTCTAGAGAGTAGTAAGGAGCTATTGAGTGAGGTTGAAGCGCAGACTAACCCCAAAGGAGGTATTACGCACGGGGAAGGCGGAGGCGCTAACTAGAGGACGGTTGCTCGTCCATTCGAAGTAAGCCTTTAGGGCGAGCATACGGCTTAGGTCGTACTCGGCACTTAGGCTCAGACGGCTATCCACATTGCCAGAGTTGGCTTGTGTATAGTCGTCTTGTATTTTACGGATTAGGCTTAGGTTGTGTCGGTAGCTGTAGTCGGCACGCAGGTTCAGCCCCTTGGCAGAGGTGGAGGTATTGCCCTTGGTGCTACTACCACGGCGTTTGCGCTTGGCCTTGGCAGGAGAGAAGAGGGCTTTGATGTCGGCTATCTTGTAGCTGGCGCCGAGGTTGAGCTCGTTGGAGCTGGTCTCAATCAGGCGGAAAGCCGATAGGTTGAGCGTTACAGAGCGGTTGCGCCTCCACTGCGTCGTCAGCGTCAGCCCGTTCTCCAGCGTGATGTCTATGCCTAGCAGGGGGAAGAAGCTCTCTTGGATCGTGATTGAAGCGATGTCGTAGGGCAAACTTAGGCGGGGCTTACCACTTGCACTCGCTTGGTCTGGCACGTAGCCAAACGTTGAAGCCCGATCGCCAACCCAGCTCGGGAAAGAGGTGTAGTTGTCTACTCGGTAGGTACCTCGATAGGCGTGGCGGAGTGTAACGTTGCTGAAGAACTTCTTGAGCGCCTCGATCTTATTCAGCCCATTGTAGGTAACATTCCAGTTAGGGAGCATAGATAGTAGATCGGGCAGTGGGTTTAGATCTATGCCACCAGCTCCACTCGACTGGGTATAGGCCGAGCGGAAAGCAGGAATCAGTACTGCCGAGGCATTACGGTCTACCTGTATATTCTCTTCGTTGATGGTCTGACCTGCCCAACCACCTTGAGCGAGAAAGCCTTGGTTTGGGTAGCTATCGCCGTAGGCCTCCTCTTTGAGGCGACTGACCACGGCATCACGTGAGGCCAAAAAGCGATCGAACTGAGCAGAGCGATAGCCAGAGTTTGCCTCAGGCGAAGAGAAGATTCCCTTGAGCCCTATGGTAGTCATCACGAAGTCGCCACCGAAGAGGCGTGGGCGTCCCTCGTACATATATTGTAACTCGGTGCGATCCGTTCGGGTGTGATTGGCCGATAGACTGATATTCAGGTCACGAATGGGCTGTATCGTGGCCTTGATGTCTAGCACTGCCGAGCGAGAAACCACGGCGGGCTGTACGTTTTGCTGGTCGTGTGAGAGCCAACCTCTCTCGGCAGCCCTATCTATGTAGTCTTCGTCCGTGAAGCCAAGCGCAAAGCCCACACCGGGCGACATCACACCGCTCGTGTTTTGCCCCAGAGCAGCACCAATGCTGGGCAAGAAGCCCGGCAGATGCGTAGAGCCCGTATGGCGATATGATAGGCTCACGTCCTTAACCATCAGCAGAGTGTAGACTGATCGATCGATGATAGCACGTAGTGTCGGATTCATTTCCTTGGGCGGCTCAGGCGTTAGGGTCAGAGTCAGCGTAGAGCTATCCGTACCGAATACCTTAATGGTCTTATCGTCCACCAGCTCTGTCTTGATCGGACGCACTAGTCCTGTGCTGTCTTTGGCAACGATCCTCATGCGCTTCGTACCAAGTCCGTGCGCTACCACGAGAGTAGAGTCGGGCAGTAGGTTGAGCGTTTTGACGAAGCTCTTGGGCTTAGGCTTCTCTTTCTTGCGTTGAGAGGAGGAACTGTTGCTATTGAACTTCAGCTCTAGCCCCTTGAGATACTTACTCTTGGCATAGAGGTTCTTCAAGCGAAGCTGGCCAGAGAGCTCGAGATTCATCTGATTCGTAATGACATTCGGCAGACGCAGTTGCTCCTTGGGTAGCTCCGCCCCGAGTGTCCAGTTGTACGCCCCCGAGTAATTGCCCTGAGCATTGATCCAGTTGAGCGGCTCAATCGCAGAGGTTGGTAGAGTGTAGGTCAGCGAAGTAGTTTGGGCGTAGCGCATCGGCGTTCCCAGCTCCTTGATGCTTTTATCTACCGCATACTTCCACTGCGCATAAGCATCGGGGTTCAGCTCTCGATTGACCTGCACGTGTGGCTCTTCGATACGGGCGTCCGTTCCCGTGGCGAGGGTAAAAATGAGGTTGGGGGTGAGATTCCAATTCAGATTGAGCTTGCGATACCAGACGAACTGCTGTGAGAAGCTCACGGGGAGCTTGGTATCGCCTGCGGCATCGATGTGGTTGCGCAGTTGCTCCTCCTCATAAGAGCGGATCATCGAGGTCTGCAGGTTCAGCCTGCTAGGCCACAGATTTAGGCCATACTGCTTGAGGTAGCGAGCCAGAGCGCCGTTGCCCTTGAGCGAAGCGAAGGGACGAATCGAACGCCACTGTGGGCTAAAGTCGTAGTTAAGGCCAGCTTGCCAGTTGATTTGATGCAAATATTCCGTCTGCGGATTCTGCACTTCGGTGAAGTTGTGCGAAAAGTTGGCCGAGAGGTTAGCAGGGTCGTAGGGCATTGGCTCCTTGCTTCGGATGCCGACGTTGATGTTACTTAGGCTGAGCGATCGGGTAATACGGCGGTCGATGGCGTAGTTCATGATCGAATCCCTCTGTGCACTCGTGGCGACTGATTCTAAAGCCTCCTTGAGCTTGACGTCCTCGTCCATCGGATTGTACTGAGGCGTGTTCTGCTCGTCGGTGATGTTGTAGTAGACGGGGATAGAAACCTTGGCCTTCTCTGGGAAGAACTTCCCAAGCTCTAGGTTCGTAGAGAGGTTGATGCTACGGCGGTCCTCGATCTGACGTTCGCTCAGAGATTGGTCGATCGCCCCAAAGCCTGCGGTAGACATCTGCCCACGCAGGTTAAATGCCCCCAAATCGGATAGCTGAACCGCTAGGTTGGCGTTGGCCGCCCAACCGCCCTCTTCGTGGTAGTCGCCCACACGCAGCTCATTGACCCATACTTCGACGCTACGCACCTCTCCGCTATTATTGCGTAGACCAATCATGATGGTACGCACGTTGGAGAGGGACGGATTGCCGAGTATGCTGATACTATTATTCGTGGCGTCGGGATCGGGCTGGCTGAATAGCTCAAAGAGCGAGATGCCTGCCTGCCCACGTGCGACAGCTTCGTTGCGCTTGCGTTTGTGAACGATCAGGCCATCTAGGTCGATATTAACAAAGTTGGCATCGGGCCAGACACGCCTCTGGTCTACGTCCGAGTAACCATTGTATCTACCCGACTGAGTCAGCTTGAGCGGAACGGAGTACTCGTAGTAGTTGTTGCGGTAGTCCGAGCCAAGACGTACAAAGACCGATATATCTCCGTCTTGGGTATTTGTATTGTCCTCGACGAGCTGCTCGGCGTGGACGAAGAGCTGTAGGCGGCGATAGCGTCGTAGATCGTAGGAGGTATTGCGGTAGATCGCACGTGCATCGTCGGGTGCGATCTGGCGGAGCTTGAGGCTGAGTGACTGCTCATTGAGCTGAGTGCTCTGCGTTTGTTGGGCATCGAGCGAGCGAGGCACACCCGGGGGCAGCACGTAGTTGATGGGCGTTCGGTCGCCGTCTGCCTCGATATTGACAGCACTAACCGAGATCTGCGCCTTCGTAATGGGTGCGACCTTGCCGTGTAGAGGCTGATCGTACAGACGCCAGTCACCACGCACCAGATGCAACGCTCCGAAGCGCAGATTGGTCTGTTGGGCAAAGCCCTTGAGGTAGATGCGCATAAAGCGCATCGAGCGCAGGTCCGAGATCCCCCCAATAGCCGAGGTGTACTGCGATAGGGGTACTTTGAACTGATACCAAGTAACCTTAGAGTTCTGCCCACTGCGCAGACGAACATCTGCCTCTCGGCTAGCCACGATATAGTTCTGCCCCACACGCAAGTCCTCTGGGCGAAGCGATATTTTGTACTCGTAGTAGCGATCTAGCTCGTTGAGGTTATTGTCTTGGTTGATGTCCTCGACATCAGGAGCCACACGGCTCGCCACACTGTAGTCGCTAGAGCCTGTGGCCTCGGCGGAGTTGCCCTCTACGCCGTTGTAGTACTTGTAGCGATCGAGGATAGAGAGGCGTGCAGCATCGAAGTCGTCTCCGCGATAGTGGTGGAAGTTGTCGCCCCCCGGGTCATTGATTGGGCTAAACGGATCGCCAGCCCACCGACCGAGGGTCTCGCCCGAAGCGATACGCTTGAGCTGATCAAGGTAGTTCCTATAGCTCTCGTGCTGCTGCTCCTCGGCAGTGGTAAGGCCATTGAAGCCGACGTCCTGCTTAGCTCTTGCCCCGGGAGCATTGTCGAACGAATACCCTACGCTCTGCCTGCGAGGCACACGCCCCCAAACGGTCGTTTCCATGGCCGTAGGGTCATCGGTAAGGGGAATACCATTCTCGAAGAACTTCTTCTCGTCCTTGAGTATATCCTCGGATATATCCCCGAGGTTGAAGTACAAATCTCCTCCCTTAGCACCTGTGCTGTGGACAAATGGATCCATCAGCCAAAACTCAAGATACTCGACATTGGAGGCCTCGAAGTCGCTTTGGTCAATCTTGCGCATGATACCACCCCAGCTCTCCTCTGGTTTGTCTAGTAGCCCCGAGGGAAGCATACGTTCCAGACCTAGATTGTATGGGCCTCGCTCTTGGGGGTAGAAGCTCAGATTGAGTGTCTGCAAGAAGCTCACCTGATTGACATTGAGATCTCGGTAAGGGAATAGCTCACGCATCTCTACCTCACGCACGAAGTGGTTACTTACCAGCTCAGGATTGTTGCGAATGTAAGACGGCGTGAGGCTACTGCGCTCTCGTGTGAAGATGGGGTCAATGTTGTACCACGACAGCAAGGCTCGATCGTAGCCCGTAGCTAGATAGTCGCTCGGTGAGGTCAGCTGACGAGAAGCATCGAAGGGGACAGAGGCCAGCGACCAAGCGTACGGATTCATCAAGTCAATCTCGCTGCGTGAGCTCTCGAAGTCGTCGAGATAGCTATTACCCTGCGCATAACGGCTCTCGTAGTGGCCCGGGATTAGATGAGCGAACTCTGCGTCTAGACTAATCTGCGAAGCAGTCGTCAGGTCTAGCAGAGGGAGCTTGTCGAGCATATTGGTCAGCCACTGGCTCTTGGTGCGCCAGCTGAGGTTCGTCCCCCAAAGGAAGTTTTGCATCGACTCATCGCCCAGATTGGTCTTGGTGGTCAGAGGGAGCTCCGAGAGATACATCGCCGTGGCTCCTAGCTGCAACTGAGGCGTGAGCTGATAGCCAAGGTCTAGCCCCAACATTGTCTTGCGCTGCGTGCCGAAGCCTCCACTATCCTCTAGGCTAACCTCCACGGGAGTGCGTGCGCTCTGGATCTGCGTGTTGATGATCTTCACTACACCCGAGAGATAGTCTACCGTATAGTCTACATTCTCCTGTAGAGTAACGCCTCCTGCCGTTACACGAACCGTCCCGGGGGTTACATTCATAGCTCCGAGCGCAATCTCTCCACTACCCGATGCCTTGTATTCGCCCCTCAAAATGTACTTATTCTTCTCTGCCACCTGCTGAGCCTTTACCTTAGTCTGGGTATATAGCTCTCGATAGACGAACTCGTCCCCTGCATTCTGCTCGGCTAGAGTCTGACCAAATGGCTCGACCGAGGGGAAGTAGATCAGACCTCTATTGGCATTGACGGTCAGCCCCTCCACATAGTCGAAGCGGCCATCGCTGTGCTGCTGCTCACGCTGATTGATTTTGTCCAAGCCCAACACCTCTAGTAGCCTCTGCCCCTTGAGGCTCCCAGAGGGCAGGTAGGGGACATAGCTACCCGTGCCGTCGCTACGATAGAGAACGTCTAGACGGAAGCCCTCGGCTTGGAGGTTGTACACCCCTGCACCTAGGCTGTAGACGTTGCGCATCATATTCTCCCAGTAGGGTGCATTGGGGCTCATATTGCTCCCCTTGATGAGCTTGACGAAGAGGTTGTCGGTAGATTGATCAGGTCTATCGGACGAAAACTCGCCCACACGATAGAGCTGACCATTGTAGGTATATTCGTAGGCCACGGCTAGCACCTCATCACTCTGGAGCTTAGAGGAGAGTGTAATGTAGCCAAGACTTGCGTTTAGGTCGTATTCGCTCTCGCCGAGCCTGCGAGCAGACTCGAGCTTGTCGTAGTCCGACCCTGCGGTCAGCTTGCCTGATAGCACTCGGGTTACCTGATCGATGCGTCGTAGCTCGGGGTCGGCACTTAGAGTGCTGTAGAGGTCATTGGCAGAGTTGCGTGGGTATAGGCTCCCCGAGTTGGTAATAGTAATCGAGGGATTGTGCACACGCCGAGCATCGCCAAGGTCGGCGAAAGCCACTACGTTGCGAGCATCGTCGTACCGCCCACGTTTGTTCGTCACCCAGACCTCTACGCGATTGATCTTGACGGCAGAGCGCACGTATGGAAGCGAGCGCAGCGCTTCGTTGTACTGCTGGCGGAAGAAGTCCCCGAGGAAGAAGTGCCTATTCTCATCGTAGTTGGCAGCCGATAGCTCGAAGCTCGTCGTCTGCGCTCCTCCCTTGGTGGCGATGCGTTTGCGCTGTGTACGCTGCTGGCTGACTAGCATATCGAGAGTTAGCTTACCAAACTGCATCTTACTATGCACCCCGAAGAGAGCTCCTCCACCGTTGATGAGCGAGTTCTTGGGCTGCATCGATACATTACCCGCCTCGATGAGCTTGACGATGTCGTCCTCCTCGCCCTCGAAAGCCAATTTGAGCTTCTTGGAGTCGAAGTCGAAGGTGCTGGCTGTATTGTAGTTGAGGTTGAAGTTGAGCTTATTGCCTACAGAGGCCTGCACACCTGCTTGGATCTTCTCGTCGAAGTCGAAGAAGGTATTGCGCCGAGCACGCTCACTTACTGAGGGGTTGTCGGTGGCGTTGCTTTTGATGCCAGCCGATAGCTCTGCCGAACCTTGCAGGCGTAGCTTCACTCCGCCGGGGCCGAAGATGCGCTCCGCTGGCCCTATCCCAAACTCCATATCTAGCGGGTTGAAGCCTTTTTTCTTTTGCTTGTCTTCCTCGGGGCGATTGAGCAGGCCAAAGTAATGGGCATCGCTACGCTTAGCCATATAGGCCATAAATTCGGCTGGAGTATAGGGGATAGGAGTACCTAGGCGTTGCTCGCCTAGGTAAGTCGTCAGTAGATAAAGGTTAGTTCTGGGATCGTACTCAAATCGTGTGGTCAGGTTCGACGGACGCCGAGGTGAGAAGACGGACGCCTCTCGGCTTATATCTTCGGCACTGGAGGGCAGAATAACACGAGGAGAAATAACCTTGACGCTATCTCCCTTGCTCTTGCTCTGTGCAGAGGCGTGACTAAGCCCCAAGGTCAGACAGCCTAACCCTACACACAGCACTTGTATCAGCTTTCTGCGCTCCAACCCTAATCCGTATTCCTGATTTGCCGTACTATATTAAACGAACAAAGATACTTAAAAATTGCACAGACTAGCAGGCCTCGCACCCTCTAAACTAGTGTGCAAATAGGCTGCTTGGACAGGTATGCCAAAGATCTATTTGGAGATTACTCACCTATCCTCCCGATGACTAAGTAACGGAACAGAGAGGCCAATGCATATCACACCAAACACCTAGGGGAGGGACGAAAAAAGCCTTAGAGCTGATCCCCTCTTGGTTTCCCACAAGCGAATCAAGCCTAAGGCTTCCTTTCACTAAATTTTAACGTAGCTTGGCGAGCCACGCCCATCGTTGATCATGGGTGATGGGGATCCCGCGGGGATTAATTTCAGTCGCCCTCAGGGGCGTACTGCAGCTTTCCTCGAAGCCTTTAATAGCTTTGCAGGTCTTCTGACTCACAATCTCGCCTCGGTCTACCTTCCCAGTAGCACAGAACTACCAGTGGTATCGACTCGACCAAAGGCTTGACGATCGTACACAGCAGCGGGACTGTCCGAGATTCGCACTCGATTCCCTTTTAAGCTCCAGCCCCCACATCAATAGACGCCAAGGCAAGGAACACAAAGCCGACGGCAAAGGTAAGCATTTTATCTATCTATCACAAAACTAGCAGATAGAATATGTTATCCTAGCTAGAGGTCTATACGACTAACCTAGGACTTGGCAATAGCCTTAATGTGCAGCGCAGCAAGACGGAAGAGGGAGAAGCAGAAGCCACCTATCCATGCCTCTCGTCTAAGGGCATCAAGGCGGTGTACAGTGTATGCTCATTCGTCTACTTTTTAGTTAAGGAGTGTTAAAGATTTACTAACGGATTTAAGAGAATAAAGCCCAAGTTTATAAAGGAGCTCTGGGCGACTAAAGGAAATCGAAGGGAAGCCCTTGCCCTATTGGTGGGCTAATCCGCCGAGGTGTGTCCACTGATCCGAAAAGATTGATGGGAAGAAACACCTCAAAATGCGGTTCAAGCCCATACAAGCGCCGAAAAATCCCCCATATACAACTGAATACCAGCATACTAAAAACAAGACGATTTAAGGCAGGTATTTTCATTCGGTGGGGGCAAGGAGCCTAAACGAGGTAGGACGCCATACAGAGCCTCGTAGGCGGCAAATATAGGATTTGACACTTTTAGTCCTCTCGGACGGGGAGAACATAGGCAGTGTGTCTAAACACACTCCAGAGTGTTAAATATCGCAAACGACAATACGCCACTGCACAGAAGTTCTAAAGAGCTAAGGCTAAACAAGTAGATTGACGGCTCGTAGCCTAGAGTTAGATGATCTGGCTCTCTTGGCTAACCTCTAGGCTACGACTCTGGGACCAGAGCACCAGAAGAGCCAAGAGAGAGAGCACAGCCTCAACCCCGAAGAGCGCCGTGTAGCCGAAAGCATCAGCCATACGTCCACTCAGAGCAGCCACGATCAGCCCACTGAGATGGGTAATCATAATCTGGATTGTGAAGTCCGTTCCCTCAAGCTCTGGGCGTACCCGATCCATCGCCAGCGTATAGATCCCCACAGACGATAGGCCATAGGCACCCCATACCCAAGCAATCGCCACATACATCTGTATCTCGGAGGGGATACCAAGAGATATATACCAATAGAATAGGGCTGCCATTAGACTAAGACACAAGAAAGATGCTAGAGCCCTCAGGTGCCCCATTCGTCTTAGGAGCAGACCGCCAGCCATAGCACATAGCGCTGCCACAGCAGAGCCGAAGACACCGAGCATCACGGCGATACGCTCTGTCGAGTAACCTAAATCAACCATAAAGGGCTTAACCATCGCCATAACACCGATGATGCCCGAGTAGTAGAGCAACAGGAGCAAGATATGTCGCTTGCTAGATAGAGATGTGAAGAAACCGGGGATATCTCGCAAATTAATGCTGCGGCGGCTGCGTGGTGCAGACTCATATAGCCGATCTCGTCGCCTGCGCAGCCACAGTGGGAGAACAGCTAATACAATAAACATAGCCAACAAACTAAGCACCCACTGCCAGCCTAGATGATGATAAGCTACCAGCAATACCCCCGTACCGAAGAGGCTACCGACGAAGCTCCCCCCAGCCTGCATGCTATTACCTAGCCCACGCTCAGAACCTCTGAGCGAGAGTATTGCATACTTATCCACCGCAATATCCTGCGTGGCGGAGGCAGCGAAAGAGAGGATTACCAAAAGGAGTATGAGGCCAAAGTTCGTCTTGAGCTCAAGCAGCCCAATACCAAGAATGATGCAGGCGTAGAATAGCTCCGAGAGTATAATCCAGCGCCTAAGGCTTGTATAGTCACGAGCACGATGATCGACCACGGGCGCCCACAGGAGCTTGACAATCCACGGCAGCTTAATGAGCTGCAGTAGCCCAATCTGCGAGAGTGAGTACTGCTCCTGCCTCATAATGACAGGTAATACCGTAGAGAAAAAGGCCATCGGTATAGACTGGGCGATGTACAGACAGAAGAGCGTCGGGAGCTTGAAGGGATCTCTGGGCCTCATATCTAGGATAGATCTATCATGTGTGCAGGTAGAGGTCTAAAGAGAGAAGTGGAGCGTAGCACCAAGCTGCAAGGGGCGACCAGCTTGGGCGAAGCCCTGACGAGTTTTGCTCATCTGCAACGCAAAGTAGTGCGCCAGATAGTGCGTGTTGGTAAGGTTCTCCCCCCAGAGATCTAGGCGAGCGAACGGAAGCTCAAGCGAGAGGCGAGCCGAGAGCAGGCTGTAGTAGTTCTGCACAAGAGTATTCGCCTCATCGTAGTAGATCTTGCCTGCGCCCTTGTACTGAGCAGAGATATGTAGCGCTCGCACCCAGCTAGTTTGGGCGATGTCTATGGCCTTGCGTAGCTCCAGCGAAACGGTATTCTCCGGGGCATAGGGCAGGCGCTTGTCCTTATGGTCGGTCTTGGCATCACGCCTATTCTCTATGAACTTAGCATCAGTCAGACCATAGGCTCCGATCAGCTCGAAGCCGTAGAATGGGGCTGTCCGCAGGCTTAGCTCTAGGCCTCGGCTACGGCTATGACCAGCATTCACGAGCATAGCTCCGCCAACGCTCACAGAGCGATAAATCTGTTGGTTGCTCCAGTCGATGAAAAAGAGTGAGAGCTCGCTAAAGATACGCTTGCCGAGCCAAGACGACTTGAGCCCGACCTCATAGTTCCAGCTCTGTTCGGGATCGAATGTGATGTCCTCCATTGTCTCGAAGCTCGTATTGAAGCCCCCAGTCTTGTAGCCTCTAGCTGCGGTGGCGTAGGCGGTATGGTTGCCGATCTGGTAGCTTAGGGCGAGCTTAGGGAGTAGCTCCACCGAGGATAGAGGGCCGAAGCGCTCGTCTGCCTTGATTGTTGGTTTACCGGCAACCTCGGCTTGGTGACGGAAGTCAAGCACATCACGCTCGGCATCGAGCCTTAGGCCAGCTGTTAGGCTCAAGCCAGAGAGCCCGAGATCTCTCGCCGAGGCTTGCAGATATAGGGCTCCACCAGCTATACTGTGCTTATTGTGCTTGATGTCGGCAGCCTTCTGAGCGATGCGGTCTACCTTGACGTCCATATCAAAGTACTGGTAGAATCCATTGAGCCCCACCAGCAGGGAGAACCGCTCCGAGGGATTAAGGCGCAAGCTGATGTCTTGAGCCACGAGGTGCTGCTTCTGCCTCTGCTCTACATAGACGGCACGAATGGGGCTAAAGTCTTGGTCAATATACTGCCTATCCCTAAAGAATTGGTACGAAGTCGTGGAGATTAACTCTTTGCCTGCGTCACGATATTTGAGGACGAGGGCGTCCGAGAGCATCATACGCTCATAGCCGCTCTCATCGCTGTGGGCTATGGGGGATAGTTTTTGGGTCTTGGCATCGTACTGAGTGTAGGGATAGCCACCTTGGTCACTGTGCTCTAGGCTAAAGATATTCTCTAGGGAGATCTTGTGGTTGGGGAGATAGTTGAGCCGGTTGCGCAGGCCGTAGGACTTCATGCGGTCGATCGGCTTGCCTAGATGCTCATTGCGGAAGAAGCCATCTCGATGCACAGCATGCCCACTAAGGGAGTAGGCAAAGGTCTCTAGGGGACGAGCATAATAACCGACCGAGGCACTATGATCTCCGTAGGTCGCAGTTTGTAGGCGCAGGTCTAGACCTTGGTAATCGACTGGCGACTTGGTGCGGATATTGATGATCCCCCCCATAGTATTGCGGCCGTACTCGGTGCCTTGAGGCCCACGAAGCAGCTCAATGCGGTTGATATCGTAGAGGTCAAAGTTCATCACGGCTTTCTCGTAGTAGGGGACGTGGTCTACATACAGCCCCACCGATGGAGCATTGATACGAGAGCCAATGCCTCGCACATAGACCGGCGATGTCAGCTTGCTACCATAGTCGCCCATGAAGAGGTTGGGCATCACGAGGCTCAAGCTAGGGACAGACTGTAGCCCAGTACGCAGGATCTCCTCACTGGTGAGCACACTCACCGAGGCAGGCAGACGCTTGAACTTAAAGCCTGCTTTCGATGCCTCAATGAGCACATCATGTAGCTCTACGGTATCCGTAGGGAGCGGCTCGCTAGCGTATACACCTAGACTCTGGAGCATCAGTGCGACAGAAAAGATAAACTTGTATATTTTTACCATTCTATATTTTGATTTATTTCACAAAATTAGCCTCTCAATGGGCTAATTTGAGGTCATTATATATAAGAAATCTGGCTTGCACTAACTCTGTAGTACAAGCCAGACCCAATAATAATCTGTAAAACAAATCTATATCACACACCCATTACCCGAGGCTACTGCTGCGACTCTGCTCGCCCGATGTTACATAAACATACTAACGCCTATGGCGATAAGCCATTATTGTCCGAATAGAGCAAGCATCTAGACCTAGTGCCTAAGTAGCCATTTGGTACTGGCCGAAGCCTCAGCCCCACCATCAGAGCCAATCCACAGCCTGATCAGGTAGGCACCGCTGGGGAGAGAAGTTAGGCGACCTGCATCGAGCGCAGAGAGATCGATGCGATAGTCTGCACCGTTGGTGGACGAGGCTACGAGCTGTATCTTGTCGTAGCTCCAGATCATCTGCCCAAGCATATCATAGATGCCGATACGAGCTTGCAGATTCATGCCTGCCAAGCTGTGTCTGAGCCGTAGACTAGGCGTCTGCCCTCCCTCACTCTTGGCAATTAGCTCGAGCGACTCGATGCGAGGAGCCAGAGCAGGCTCAACCCTAAAGGCGAATTGTACTCGTGTAGCATTGTTGTACACGTCCCAGACCTCCAGCTGCGCCGTATGATCTCCAGCCGATAATCCCTCAAGTACAAACTTAACCTCGCCAAGCCCTTCCTCCTGAAGCGAAGCCGTATAGTAACGAGAGAGATCGTAGCTCTGGTCTGCCTTACCATCTATCGTGAGCATTGGGCGATGCCCTAGCCCAGAGGTCGAGAGATTGATTGCGCTGCCATCACGCAGAGCCACCTCAAGCAAAGCAGACGATGCCACCAGTGGTGTCTTAGAACCCAGCACATCTTGCCCCGACAGACGGATCGAAAGGAGCTCTGGGCTATCGGTATCGTCGAGTGTTTGCTGAGCTCTACCGGTCTTGATGACGAAGCTTCGTGACAGGCCTACGCTCTCCACTCCTCGCTTATCGTCACGAGCATATAGGCTGATACGCCCCTTACGCCCAGAGTAAGCGACATCTTTGGGGACACTAAACTCCAATGTATAGCGTCCGTCCTCTATCTTCGTCCCTCCGGTGTAGATGATGTTTCGGTAGTCACGGTAGCGAGTAGGACTTGTTTCGGTATTGCGGCGATTGAAGTTGTCTATCGTTTCGAGCTCTTCTTCGCCATCGTACACCCAGACTTCTAGCTTGCCCGAGAAGTCGCCATCGACATCTCCACTAGGTGTCTGCACATATCCCTCGATACGCACCCGCTCTAGAGCGTGTAGATCAACGAGCTTATCCTCCTCGAGGTCTTGCGAGGCGAGGCGATTGACCTTTAGATGTGCTGGAGGCACGGCAATGTAGGTCAGCGGAGAGCCCAGAAGTACGAAGTTGAGCCTATTCTCCGGAGTGGAACGTAGACGAAGACTATTTTTGGCGTCGCGAATAACCAAACCCAAGGGCCGAGGTTTGCCCTGAGCATCAGGGGTGAATAGCTCCTTGAGAATGGCAGTATTGAGCATTTGGTTGGGAATATCCCACACGACTCTAGTAGTAGAGAGCAGGGCTACCCCACCACTCGTAGGGTGTAGTAGAATCTCTTCGCCAGCCGAGGTCGAGAAGGCGTCGAAATTGGCGAAGTCGCAGGTCGCCGTGATCCAGAGCGGCAAGTGCGGATAGGAGAAGTTTTGAATATCACTCATCGAGAGTACACGCTCGTCTGCCCAAGACTGCGGATTGCCGTGTCCATTGTAGTTGGCGATCAGCACCCCTTCCTGCAAAGCGTCCATCAGAGCTTTATGTGCTCCCGGTACGGTGGTTCGTCCACCTACATTGACACGAGGATAGGCAGCCATGTAGATCTTGCGCAGCTGTAACTCGGGCACCTGGCTCTCAAGCCCATCGCTAATCTCGATACTCTGGCGTGTGTGGCTGTTGCCGTCACCATTATCGGCAACGAAGGCAGCACGCATCTTCCACGATCCGTAGTCACCTCCTCTGTCGTAGCCGATGATTTTGTCTATAACCGTCCGTGCTTGAGCAGGCGAACGCACGGGCAATCGGCCCACACCGACGTCCATCTCCAGCTCGTGTAGTAGTGGATAGCGAAGAACATCGGAGTAGTAATCCTTCTTGAGCTCTTCGTCTGCAAGCACTCCGAAGTAGTCATCGGAAGTATAGCTCTCCAGATCGAGCGATGCCACCGACTGATAAGTTAGCAGAAACTCGGTGTGCTGCATCTCTGGGATCTGCCAGACGGTCGTTAGCTTTCGGTTGTCCTGTGCACCGTCCCCGATAAGTAAGATCTGCATCGGACAGTCTTCTTTGGCGTGCTCCGCCTTGTAGAGATCGTACAGCTTACGGGCAAAGAGTCTGTAGGCTGTAGCATCGGGCGTGCCTCCATTGAACTCATTGAAAATCTCCGTCTGCGTCACGACGAGCACTTTCTGACCTTTGCTCTCGTAGTAGCTCGCCAAACGGACGGATTCGGCTCTGAGCGCATCGGTCGTGATGATAAGTAGATCTGGTGCGGATGGTGTACCAATCAAATTCTGATTACCAATCCGCCCCACTAGACTGGGCTTATAGGCATCGCCCAAGCGCAGCAATAAGTATCGGCTAGGAGCACCACTGGCCGATCGTGCAGGTAGAGCAAGGCTCAGAGTGGAGCTAGCAATCTGTTGGCGCACTAGACTAGCTGAACCTGAGTCGTCCACACGCAGTAGTGTTAGACCCGACACCTGATCCATCGTATATGTGGAAGTCGCAGCCTTATCTTCTTTGTGAAGTGCCCTGCTGAAGCTCATCTGCCCACCACGATAGCTGAGTGTTCGCTCGACATTGAGCTCGTAGTAGTCTAGATGCGACGAGATCCCCTGTGCCGAGAGGGTAAAGTCGATGCGCAGATCTTCGCTAGAGAGTGGAGTGCTCTTTGCCTCGATATGGGTACGATCTATGCCATAGACTTTGTAACCACTGGAGGAAACAAGGCGATTCATCTCCTCGAGCGTGATATTCTCCTCAGCATAGGGAGCTCCGCCAATCTGTGCGCTCAGACGAGCATCCGATTTATTCGGATAGGCCATGTAGGAGAAGCGCATACGCATGCTCTTGGCTCCCGGCAGCTTGTGCGAGAAGCTCAGGCGCTGCGAGGCGAGCATACTCTCGCCATAGAGCTTACGCCCCGACTGGGAGGGCGAATACAGCTCCTGCTCATGGTGCAAGACATCGGTATAAAGCCTACTGGCTTCAGTTGCCTCACTCACTTCGGCTGCCTCCGTCTGCCCCATACGCATAGGAATGCCACCCTCACTGATGAGGTAATAGCCTTGGCGAGTATAGTGATTGATTTGATGATAGAAGAAAGTTCTATGCTGATCGTAGAGCCACGACACTGTACCCACGGCATAGAAATACAGTTTACCATCTACGAGCAGTGTGGGCACCTCTTGCAAATCTCGACCAGCCAGCCCGACGACTTGCTCTGGCAATAGAGCCCCTCCATAGCCCCACACACGCACTTTGTCTAGCTCCTTGAACCCAAGGGCAGCGATATCCGACGAGGTTAGTACATAAAGCCCACTCTGCTGCACGGCAATCTTGCTCCACTGCCCCGTCTGCATAGGGCTCTGTGACCAAGCCCTACCCCAGAGTGTGGGCAAAAGCGCCAGCAAGATGAATAGAATATTTAGTCGTCTATAAGCATTCATTGTCTAAGTAGCATATTTATTTCTGTAAGCCGAGCCTAGCACTGGGCCTAAGCCGCCAATAGAGTTAGCTAGATCCTACCTTATACTAACGCAAATCAGCCTCGAACAAATATACAAACACCTTGAGACTATTGCGCAATGCGCGGCTCAAAGGTTCTTGTATCTTTCTCGGTGTTTTTTGAGTGTTTGAGCCGCTTTGGGAGCCTTGAATACTATCCCCC